>NZ_PQLN01000110.1:0-12437 GCF_002919855.1 Aeromonas sp. ASNIH8
ACGCAAGGCGAGCGTAAGACGGAAGCAAAAAATCGCAGGAATGAGCAGTGAATATCTGGAAACGGTACTCAATGCGGGTCTCAAAAAACTGGGTGAAATTTAACAAAATGTTCACGCTCTCACCCTGCCCATGCCATAGGAAGGCTTATCGAACCATCATCATCACCAAAGAGGTCGCACTTATTCTCGTAGAAGTCATCATCCAGCTTGGGATTACAACCAGCTGCATAGACCACCGTTCCACGAGAGGCCGGACTACCTTCGGCTTTTGCGTTGGTGATCAAGTACAAGCCATGATCCCCCACCAGCACCAGCGAAGGCTTCACTTTGCTCTGGTCGATGTATTTTGAAGACGGCCAAAAGAATTCACCTACTTTCTCAGCTTCCTGCTCACTGCGGCCATGTTCATCGCGTGGTACGCCATCCGGATACATTACGGGATTGAACAGATCATCAGTGCTGGCTGAGTAGGCTGGTGCGGCTTTGAGTTCGTCTACAAGCTTTTTAACTTCTTGGATTTTGAAAGAAATGATGGACATGAGTATTCCTCGATAATCAGAGGCCTCATCCCCCAGAAGGGGGAAATCAGCCCCCTGTGGGTTTTAGTAAAGGGCGGTTACCCAAGGGGTAACTGCTTACGTTTCACAGCTCGGGACCAGACTGATCCCACACTAAACTTTCACACCGGCCCAGTTTGCTGGGGTGTATGCCGCCCCGCAGAGGAAGGAACCGTCGGTTTTCAGTACCAGCACATCTTGATAGTCTGGCGTCAACTCGATGCCATTCAGATGTGTGCATTGGTAGTACAAGCCCTCACGAAGCACTTTCAGTGTGTAGCCTTTCGTGGTCGTGATGGTTGTGCTGTTTTCCATGATGATTTCCTCAAAAATTTGAGGCTTCATCCCCCAACAGGGGAACTCAGCCCCCTGGTGGGTTTTTCTCAAGGGCAGACCCTACTGGGTTGCCGCTTTTTAAATCAACGGTACCGTGCTCAATTCACTATCCGAAGTAGTGTTCTCTTGCTGATACTGTTGGTCGTTTTTCTTGGAGTTCATTGATCAGTTGTACAATCCTGACCAGCGCATCGATGTGAGACTTGCAAAGCTCCGCACTTACGCCAATGGCGGATACAGCCTCCTTCAACCGGTTCTTGTCGGCCTGCTGCGCATTTTTCGCCGCTCTGGTGTTGCTATAAAAAGCCCCCCAACCGCCCCTGTTGGAAGAGGGGAGCTCTTTTTCCCAGCCAAGAAATCCTTCTTGCTGTAGCTGTCGATATATATCTTCCGGCCATACCGACTCCAAATGCTGGAGCTCGTAGTAGTCGGGTCGGTACCATTTCGAATATAGGGCTTTCTCAGCATCTGATATGGCTACAGAGCCACACAGTTCCCAGCTATCCCTCTTTTCGTCAGCTTCCCAGCCAATGTTTGCAGTGATGGTTTTGTCATCGAGCTGAAACGTAACTATGTCACTGAGATCTATAAGTTTTCCCATGATGATTTCCTCAAAATGTTGAGGCTTCATCCCCATCAGGGGAACTCAGCCCCCGATGGATTCAAAAACTAGCGGCTACCCTAGGGGTAGCCGCTTTATGCTCAATCAAGCCGCAAAAGATGTCAGGGACCGCTCAAGCAACTTGAACAACGTGCGCTGGAGAGCCGCCGCGTCATCAATGACAATGTTCGTTGGGAACAGTCTTGTTACCGCGTTGGTCTCAACTCCAATGCCGATCACTTCAACATTACTGCGTTCACAGAGGTTGATGACCGAGCTACAAGCTGGGGCATTTTGAGGGGCCCCATCTGTTACTACGATCAACATCTTGCGTTCTTCACGAGTCTTGGTGAGCTCAAAGGCGGCATACCAAATGGCTTCCGCCATCGGGGTATTACCTCTCGCTTTGAACCCGAACCTACCGGCTCGATTCTGAACAGTTTCTCCATGTTTCACAGCACTGAACACCGGCTGCTTCTCATCACCGCCGAAGAAGGTAACGGCCGGATTCACGCCGGGGATTGCATCCAGCGCCATAGCAATGGCGAGGGATGCTTCCCGTGCGATGTCCTGACGCTCCTTTCCATTGGCTGCCCGGTAGGACATGGAAGAGCTCATATCGACCAAAATGTGCACCGCCGTATTAGGGCGCTGCTTGGCCTCCGGTTTGAGAAAGACGCGAGTATCACCGGTCACTACGCGATGTAGCTTCCGTGCGTCAAGACGCTTCCCAGACCGCTGGCTGCGGTGGGCAACTCGCTGGCTGGCCTGAACCAGGCCATAGAGCTGCTGTCTGATCTTGGTAGTGGTGCTCTTCACATCCCCAATCAGGCTTTTACCTGCGGCGGGGTTGTTTTGGGTGTCACTGGCAGTACGAACAGTCGTATAGCTACTGTTCCCCTGCTCTTGTGCCACTTGGTTGAGCTCGGCTTTAAGTGCGTCATGCGCGTCACCACGCAAATCACCGGCACCGGCATTAAGAACCTGTTGGAGCAACTTGGCCGCGTCCTGTTTGGACGTGCCATTATCGCCACCAGCAGATTGCTGTCCTGCCTGAGTGCTCCCGTCGGCATTCGATGAGCCTTGGTCGCCTTGTCCTTTCGGATCAGACTGACCACCTGCCCCTTCTTGCTTCTGGTCTTGGCCTTGTTGATCGCCACCATTGCCACCTGTGCTTTGGTTTTGATCTTGCCCACTCCCGCCTAGATTGCTCTGAGGTTGTTCGCCACCTGCATTTTGCTGGTTTTGATTCCCCTGACCATTCTGGGATTTTTGAGCTTCCTTCTCCTTTTCCTCCTCAATCATCTTGATGATCTCGTCGGTCAAGGAAACGACCTCAGCGGTGGATTTCGTATTCACGGCTTTACGCAGCAAAGCGTTGAGCCGAACAACGACACCTTGAGGGAACACCCGCCCGATAACGGCGGTGGCCGAATCGAGGTAGGGATGCAGGACGCTTTGACCCACAGCCTTGGTTTGCAGCCAGTAGAGGCAGAACCCTGTCAGGATCGAGGCCGGAGCCTCGTCGTCAGTCACATGTGCATAATGGCCCGCTTGCGCCATATACCGAGCAACTTCATTCAGGGTTTGCCCAGTACCAGGGAAGAGATCCATCATGGCCCGTTCAATGCGGCAGTCTTCCAGGATGTTGGACAGCTCAGCATGAAGGCCTTTACGGCGATGCACACCAAAATCCGTAAAACGGACGTGGGCGGCCTCATGAGCCAAATACCCCCAGACGGCATCCATGTTCGGATAATCGTCAGGGATATTCGGTACCACGATGGTTTTTCCGTCGGTGTAAGCAGTATCGTTACCGATCGCCACTTTGACACCGAGCTTCTCTCCATAAGCCGCTGCCACGATTGGCAAGGCGCTATAGATGGTTCTTTTCTTGGACATATCGTTTCTCCAGGTAGAGAAGGAGATAGTCCATCCCGGAGGGTGGCTATCCCCTCCGGGTCGGTTTATTGAACGAGGCGCTTAGAAGTAAAGATCGTTTACGCCGTCGTCTTGAGGTGGCAATTCAACCACTGTGGTTTGGTTCACCACTACATTTGCCACTGGCGTTTTCAGAGGTTCCTCAGCCATTCCCGGTACTACCGGTGCAGCGTTGGTCTGCTCCCCTGTCTGACCACCAGCATCCACTGACGTATCCCGAGGATCCTCAGTCACTCCCGGTACTACCGGTGCAACATTGGTCGGCTCCTCTTTCTGACGACCAGCTTCATTACTTTGTGCAAAGTTGTTGAAGAACGCATCGATGTCATCCTCATCAACCTGCAACTCAGCAGCTTGCGCATTGGTGTTCCCGATTTCGGGAGTAACCGGTGCGACAGGCTGTGCATTAACGTGATGAACCGGCTTCTGGTCGGTGTTCACAACGAGCTCAGCGCAAACCATCCCCACGGCCATCCCTTCCACAGTGAGAGCTCCATTGGAGTATTGTTCAATACGTCCTTTGTCACTCATGATCAGCACCGCTGCCACCACCTGGTAGAAGAAAGGTGCAACGACATTTCGACCTTCTGCATGTTGATCGTAACCCCGAAGGGTTTGATCGAGCAGCTTAACCAGAGGGGTAAACGCACTGTTCAGGAAGCTCAGCCCATCCACTTTATCGCGGATGTTACGGAGGGTTTGTCGTGTCGTGAGAGCACATTGATCACGACCTGCCAGACGCTCCATATAGAACTTATTGGCTTCCTGAGTAACTTCGGTGATGAGGTCATCCCCGAGACACTCGACCTTGCGGTTGAGCTTCATTGCATGGTCTGTATCGCTATCAGCCACGATCATGAATGCCTGGTATTCGAAGGCAATCCGCTTCTCGACTGTCTCCTTCGGGAGAGCGCCAGCGCGAAGAGCTCCTTCGTATTCAGGGTTCTCCTGACACCACTCATCAACGGCCATGTTGTAGCCCCTGATGAAGTCTTGCTTTAGAGCATTGAACTGGCTGCCCACATCATCGAGCTTTCCAGTAATTTCATCGACCTTCTCTACCGGGACGGCAAAACCGTTCATGAACGGCATACCGAATTTCAGCAGGAGACGGCGAGTTTCTGTTTTCAGACGATGGAAGCCTTTCAGCTTCGCCGGATCACAGATTTTTTTACTACCGAGCAGTGCAATCTTCTCGGGGGGGATTTCTCCACCCACTCCCAACTTCAAGTCCGCAGCGGTCAAACGGGTCTGGCCGCTCCAGATGTCGAAGTCAACGTGAATGATGCACAGGCGATTCAGGTGGTTCACTTTAGTCATGATGCACTCCATATTTTTGAGGCGCATCACGTCCCATACCGGGCGGATGCGCCCGGTTGGGCTAGAAAAAAACGTTCGTTTGCTGTTTGTTTTTGGCGACCAGCTATCGCACTCTTCGCTCTCCGGAGAGAACAAAATCTACTTTCCATTGGAGACTCATGGAGTCCACAGTGGAAAGCGGGTAAAGCGGGGAAATCCCCGCTTACCACCAACTTGACGTTACTTCTTCCGATAGATTTTGGAGAGGGGCCAGGACCCTATCATCCACAATGTATCGTGGTTTCACCGAGCCAGTTACCGTCACTCGGCACCGTTCTGATGAGTTTTCTCTGTACTGGTCGATGTCTTCGGGCTTAACACCCGCAGCCTTGTCAGCCAACAGCTTCTTGTAGTCCACCCTGCCTGCCGCTTTGTACCTTGTCACCATCACGCCACAGTAGTCAGCATGGAAGTATTGCCCCATAAGGGTCTTCATGGTGTCGAGGTGAGGTTTCTGCCTTTCTTGCAACTCGATCAAGCGCTGTTTCAGCTCCTGAGCCTCTGCATCATAAAGACGGTACTCCTCAGCCGCAGCAATCCATGCGTTAACCTCTTTACCTTGCGGTATGAAGAGGTCTTTCTCCGGATCTTTTTCGGGCTCCTTCTTGTCCACCACTTGCTGCCAGAACCGCTGTGCCTCAGCCAAGATCTCTTGAATCATGGCTTCATCACGGAGTATGGGGAACTCTAGGATCTGACCTTCAAAGTAGAAGACTAACCAGCCTTGCTTTGCACCCGTTGCCAAGAGCTGATGTTGCACTTGCGGGTAGTAAAGCCGGTATGCGTTGCTGTTTGCTTTCTCAAGACAAACTTCTTGCCAGACAGTCGCGCTCGGGCATTTCAGCTCGACCGGTTCACCGCAATCCCTCAGTCCATCCAATGAAGCACGGATGAGGGGGTATTGTTCCGACTCGACACAGACTGGAAGCAGCATGTCATCATGCTTATTCTCAAATGCTTGCCTTGCCAGATCTTCATTTTCAACCCCTCGGCGAACCAAAGGATTGAGACTCAGATCGACTTCACGCGCATATCCAGTCTTCTCGGCCCACAGTCTCCATCGGGTTTTGTACGGGGAACGATTGAGCAGGATAGCGGCGTCGGTGGCTGTGATGCCTCGACGCCGCCATGCAAGCCAATCCTCCTCGCGCTGCGACAGGTTGACTATTTTCATGACGGACCTCTCCAGTGATTAAAGGGGAGATCCCCCCATCGGGGGGACGCCCCCCGGTGGGGTTTATTATTCGTACCATTCAGCCTCTTCCAACTCGGGTGGCTGTTCCACCGCATGGGTAGGTTGAGAATGGCCCTGCTGCACTACCGGTCCTGCTTCTGCCTGTCCATGGTCACTGACTGGCGTTTGCATATCCTGGTAGTCGCCCTCAACTGGCGGCATATGGCCCATCTCTTTCTCACGCAAGAAGTGGACTGCATAGGCCAACTGAGTACCGCTGTATCGACTATTCACATACTCGTGGGCAGCCGACCAGGCTTTGGCATTAATGGCGCGGTCCACAAGCTTATTCAGTCTGGAGTCCAGTTCTTTATGCTCAATGAGCACAACTTCTGGCCCTTGCTCTGATTCACTCTGGCTCATGCTCTCCGGAGATGGAAGATTGCCGATGGCGGGGTTAATCGCCGTAGCCTGATCCATTTCACGGATACGTTCGGCTTCATCCTGGTCGTAGAGACCAGAGAACCCCAACGCGACCCGAGCACACTGAATCAACCCTTTGTGACGAAGTTGACGCTTGGTGTGGGTTTGCCATGGTCCATTAATTGTGTATGGACCATTCTGACCATTACCTTGTACGGGCAGACGATAGACTTCATCGATAAACTCCTTGATGCGGGTGGGGCGAGATCTGTCCTTACGGTAAATCACACACTCAATCCACTCAGGGCACTCAACGTTTGCCCCAGGCATTTTGACCATCTTGTCCGCATACACGAACTCGACGCCATCGTACTGGGGGTGGTCATTGATAATGCGGCTCCAACCATCGACACCCACAACAGGGAAAATCCCTTTGTTTTGTTTGTCCGGAAACGCATAGATCTCTCGCGTGAATGGGTTCAGGTTGTACTGTTCTGCAACCACCAATAGAGCCAACATCTGCTCATTAGTTGGCGCACTGCCGTCACGCTGCTTAAAGGCCGTTGCCTTCAAGGCCTCATAAAACTTCTCTTTATCGACACCGAAGCGAGCTGCAATACGGGCGATCAGGGATTTGTTATCAGACATGGTGTTTCTCCTGAATTAAGGGGGACACCATGCCCCTCGGGGCAATAGCGCCCCCGAAGGGTTAATGACAAATAACTTGGAAGGGAAAGACTCCCTCCTAAGGTTAAAAGAACAAGTCCTCTTGCTCAGTTTCAATCCCAGCCAGACAGATCAGTTCAGATGCAAGGCCAAGCCTTTCCGCATCTCTCCTCACCTCGTCATAGCTGAAACCAAACCGCTCAATAAAGGGTACCAACGAATCAAAGTTCGAATACTCAAATGGATTGCCCTGCTCATCGCAGAACGTCACCCACGGAGCATTGCCCACACCGACAAACGTATTTGCATATTGCTGCTGCAAGTAAATCAACATCAGCAACGGCAAGTGGCCATGCTCAAAGCGAATTTCACCAGCGCCTTCCAGTGTGTCCGGATTGATAGTGTTTTCGCCAAGGCTGCGATCAACTCTGAGTTCAAAGCCACTGCCTGTACGCATCAGCACACCTGGCAGTTGCTCATCGCTGCTCTCTTTTCTCTCTACCTTGAAGCCAATCAGATCGGCTGCTTTGGCAAAGGTACCTAGGAGAAACCCTTTGTAAATTTGTCCCCCTCCTGTTGGAGGGGTAGACAACCAGTTAACTGAACATCCCCCAGTGGAGGTGTTCGCCGCCACTTTCTCCAATCCCTGAACAATACGTGTCGTTGCGTTTACCAGTACCTCGTCCAGGTAGACATACCCCTGCTCGATTAACTGCGACACATACTGCTTTTCCAGATCCCTAAAGACCATCGGGATCGTTTCAAAACTGTTGGCTTCAAAGGTGGTAGAGAGTTTTGTTTGGGCCCATTGCTGAGCCTTCCCATTAACAATGACCTGGGAAATTTCCACCAGCCCAAAATGGCCTGGAGCGGATGTGCTTGGCTCACGAAGTATTTCGAAGCCAATCAACTTCTCTTTCACTTCCCAACCGGTTTCATTGGCAAGACTGTAACGACGGCACAGACAATCATTGAGCTTCATCATCGTCCCCTTAGCGCCACTGCTCGCCAAACACATCCTTCGCAATGCGCAGGATGGCTTCACGTTCCTCTTTCGCCGCCCTGATCAGCAAAGCTTGATCGAGGGCATACTCAAGAGCGTTCGGGGCACCACGGAAGGCGAGAGAAAGCTTGGCCCAGCGCACCAAGGTCCGAGTGGACATGGTAATGCTGAGCTGACCATCTTCACCGTTCTCACCGAGGAACAACTTCCGAACTTGGTTGGCGATTCGCACCATTCCATTACGGATATTCTCCGGCAAGTTTGGAGTCACACGCCCAAGGATGCTGAGTTCAGCAATGTCTTCGGCATACCCCACCTTAATGAAACGATAGCGATCCATTGAGGCGATATTCTGCATCATCACGCCTTGGTATAAACCAGAAGCATCACCGGAACCCGTAGAATTGCCGGTAACCATCACACGAAACATCGGGTGCGGCTTGATGATTTCACCACCGTTCTGAGCGATCACAAGAGGGCGACCTTCAAGGACGTCATTGAGACCAGCCAGCTCGGCAGGATCAGCCAAATCCACCTCATTGATGAGGAGGATATGACCTTCACGCATAGCCACTGCCAGCGGCCCATACATGAACTGCATGACAGGGGGTTCACCGGGTTTTGCTGCAACCAAAGCGTGGTGTCCGATCAGATCGCACAGCTCCATCCGCCCATGGGCAGTCATTTGCTGTACAGGCCAATTCAGACGACCCGCGATTTCAGTAATCCCGGAGGTTTTACCTGACCCGGTAGGACCAGTCGCGTACAAAGCGTCACCGCCAGGTTCTTTGAGAAAGGCCAAAACCTCTCGCACGAACTCTTTGCGGAAAACGTAGTTGGGGTCAGTAGCAGGGATGAACGGGTTAGTGGTATCGGCATAGCCAACAGCCAAAACCTTTTCAGGGATGCTTGGCATACCGAAGACCTTGCTTACTGAGTATTGAGCGTATTGAGACATAGATGCGTTCCTTATAAATGGCAGGCGCATCTATTCCCGAACCGGGAGGATGCACCCGGATGGGCTAGAAAAAAAACGTTCGTTTGCTGTTTGTTTTTGGCGACCAGCTATCGCACTTTTTCGCTCTCCGAAGAGAACAAAATCTACTGACTGATGACCGAGCCATGAGTGAGCAGACTTGCTTCAAGTTAGAGGTGGCCTCTTTGTGAGGCCACCTCTTAATGGACGAACATAATCACATCGTCGTCCTGGCCGATGACGCCCGTTAATTTGGCCCATCTCTCCGCTTCGCTATGCGCCAGTTCTGCGCTGGAATAGAGTGCCGAGTCAAACCTAACTTCGCGCCCGTCGGCAAGGTAGATGATGCCTTTGTTATCGTCGTATACGTGTTGTTGCATTCGACATTCCCCCTGTAGCCTGTCGTCAAAGCCAGCTCATCCAGCGGGCTTTAAAGACAAGCCACAGAGGCTTGACCAAAGAGAGAGGTGACCCTCTCTCTTTGTATTAACTATCAGCGGTAGCCAAACCACTCAGCAATCTTCACCAGCAGGCGAGATATGAACCAGGCGGGAGGGATACATGCAGCGATGATAGCAATTTCCATGATGTTGCTCCTGGAGTTAAAAGGGGCAACATCCCCAGCGGGGAGAGTTGCCCCGATGGGTTAAAACAGTCAGTGACGACCGAGGTTACCAGACGATATTGGTACCCTTACGCAAGTACGCAGGGACATCGAGATCCGGATAGGCCAGCTCGAAATCAATACGCGGAACATTAAATGCTTGCGGTTCAAACACAACAATAGCTTTAGGCTTGCGGGCTTTGGCTACGTTCTTTGTTATGACGGCCTTCAAAGACCGCATTGCTGGCTCGACAAGCTTGTTCTTGAGGAACAAACCAATCGAAGCGACTGGGAGCTTGTTCCAGAGGAATAAGCCGACGCGCTGAAACAGCTTGGCAAGGGCAACAAACGAAAGTGCAAAGACCTTCGCGCCGAAGTAAAGCATACCCAGAGCGACGAACAGAACAGCAATGAAAGTGATGATGTGCATGGTGTTACTCCTGAAAGGTAGTACAGGGGCAACACCCGATAACCGGGAGTACGCCCCCGGTGTGGGGTTTAAAAATGCCAGATGGCACATAGCAGAATGCTGTTTGTTTTTGGAGACCAGCTATCTCACACAAAGTCGCAGAGCGACTAAGAGGCTTCAAATATAGCGGATCTATTTAGGATAGAAAACGCTGTAGACGTCCATTTTGGGCAACTTGAGCTATCTGATTACGAAAAAAATCTCTTTATCCTTATCGTGCGTTTACCCCGTACCCTAAGGAGCATACCAATGGCAGAAGCACAAGTAGCCGTCACGGCAAGCCAGCCGCGGCCGAACGTCAGTCGTCCGGACTACTCTCGTCCGGTGTTTAAAAACTCAGTCACAATGAACAGCCTCCAGGCCCAACGAGTCATGGATCGCAGTTTTGACCGGGTATCTAACTCATTGTTCTCTATTGATGTTATCCTCCGCATCATCGGCGAACAGGATGAAATCGACCAGGTTGAATCTGTCATCCTGGAACTCATCGCCAAGGTTTCCGAAGATCTTGATAAGGGCACCGCCCAACTCAGGAAAGTGATGGAAGACAATGGTATCGACGGTATGCCTGGCTACAGCAATCCGACCACCTATGACATCGAGATCAGTTCTCCCCAAGTAGCCCAGTTTGTTCATCTGATCCGCAAGCTGGATACCTTGATGGGTCTCGTCGATACACTCTGGCTCAATGCCATCCTCAGTAACAAGCAGCGGACCGAAGCGAACTACCAGTGGCAACAGCGCCTGTTCAAACTGGCTGGCCGGATCATTGGCCTCGAAAAACGGGCCAGAGTTGCCGCCCATGCCAAGGGCAAAGAAAGTGAAGTCGCGCAAGCCGCACCCGTCGCAGCTCAACACGAACTGGATGCGGAAGTGGAAACTGATCAGCCAACCACTCAAGCCGTCGCCGTCGCATAGAACAACCCGTGCACATCCCGTGCTTTTGCCCCTCACTATTTTGAGGGGTTTTTTTTACCCATTTTACAGTTGCATTATTTGATGCCGTGATATTATCTCAGTCAATGAAGTGAAACCCCAATTCAGGTGAGTAAGGAGAACGTAATGAATAAGATACTGATCGCCACTACAGCTCTGTGCATGGCTGCGCTCTCTGGCTGTGCAAGCACGAGCGCCAGCTATGAACCGGTGACGTACAAAGCCGACCACAGCCGCGCTTTCAACATTGCTGAGGCCGGTGGCCTGAAAACAGGGATTCAGGATGCGTCTGTTCCACGCGATGAGTTGGAGCGACTGACAGACACCAAAACCTTTGGGGCCGCCTATGTACTCTCTGGCTATATATCCCCGAGCATCGGTGGGTTATCAGACTGGCAGGGGGGGGTGGTGAATTTGGCTAACTGGGCAATTGGTCCCAAGCAGCATGGTGCCCGCAACAGCCTGCTTGCTTGGATGCCTGCAAGCGAGGCTGCATCTCCAGCCGACGCAAAAGCCAAATTTATTTCACATGTGAAAATTTCTGTCGAGTCATCACTGACGGATCTGGGGGCTCAGTTCACCCTGCTCTACGACAAAGATGGCAACCTAACGTACCAATTTTACAAGAACGAATGGGACTGCCTGACCTGGACCAATGGTAAAAGCAAGGTTTCGGATATGTGCTCCATTAAGGTACGTGTTGTAGAACCTAGTCGGGGCACAGCTCCAGCATTCATTACTGGAGTTCAAGGGGATGCGTACGCTTTCACTTCCGGTCATGAAACGCAGTTTAACTTCATCAATGTCACGAATGGCGCGGCAAGTCATGCTCCTGAACAAGCTATCTATGCCAAAATTAGCCAAAGCCTCCCAACTTGGGGCTTGATCTATCTAGCACCTAAAGCAGTCACTATGGAAAGCGGTGATAAGGTCCAATTCCCGTATCTGCTTGAAAAGGGTAAACCCGAGCTCTTTGTTTACCCTTCTTGAACATCCCCCTCTTCTCTGGCCGCCATACTGGCGGCCATTTTTTTGTTTCCAAAAATACCAGTATTAGCACCCACTCCTGCAACCGCCGCAGCAAACCAGTCAGGGCACCGGGGCCCACCGGCCATGATCACCCCAGCTGGTGGACCAGCTCCGGCACCCTGCCGTACCGGCACCGGTCTCCAACGCTCGGGAACCGTGGTCGCCGCTGGCCCCCGGCCATGATCACCCCAGCTGGCGGGCCAGCTCCGTCACCCTGCCGTACCGGCACCGGTCTCCAACCGACATTCCGCACCTGATTTAGGAATAAATTTGCCGATAGCGCTCACCCAATACCTCCAAAATGATCTGCTGGTCTCCTGTTAGCTCCGTTACTTGTGGCGGAGCTTCTCCCAGTCGATATTC
>NZ_PQLN01000111.1:0-12111 GCF_002919855.1 Aeromonas sp. ASNIH8
CCCCGGGGGCCGCTCCCTGGTTGATCCGGGCTAATAACCTGATATCTTCGGTGTTCCTTTTCGTCAGCCGCATTGCGCGGGGTTTTATACAAGGACAGGGCATATGGAGCAGATTATTTCACCGGCAGAGGCGCTGCCGGGACGGCGGGAAGCGCTGGAGATTGGCCAGGTGCACGCAGTAAACGGCCACCCGACCCAGGGGCCCTGGCCCGAGGGGATGGAGCTTGCCTGGTTCGGCATGGGCTGTTTCTGGGGTGTGGAGCGTCTGTTCTGGCAGCAGCCCGGGGTCTATTCCACCGCCGCCGGGTATCAGGGGGGGCTGACCCCCAATCCCACCTACAAGGAGGTGTGCAGCGGCCTGACCGGCCACGCCGAGACGGTGCAGGTGGTGTTCGATCCCAAGGTCATCAGCTATGGGGATCTCGTGAAGCTGTTCTGGGAACACCATGATCCGGCCCAGGGGATGCGCCAGGGTGGCGACATCGGCACCCAGTATCGCTCCGTCATCTTCGTCGGGGACGACACCCAGGAGGCGATTGCCCAGCAGAGCCTGGCCGCCTACCAGCAGGCCATGACGGCGAGCGGTGACGGGCGCACCATCACCACCCGCATCCTGCCGCTGGCCCCCTTCTATTACGCCGAGGATTATCACCAGCAATATCTGGAGAAGAATCCCGAGGGGTATTGCGGCCTGGGGGGCATCGGCGTCTGCCTGCCTCCCAGCCTGAATCGCTGAGGCGTCATTGCATACCACGGGGGCCATCAGGCCCCCGTGTCATTGTGATGAAAAATAATTGAAAAAAATGCGTCAGGTGGGGAACTAAACTGAACCCTGGCTGACCAACAGGGTAGCGACCACGGATGGTTGCCAAGACCAGACACATTTTTTTGCCCCGAAATTCATTACTCTGACAAGCGCGATGAATTGACAATGCTAGCAAGCAGGGCTGCCCGATGAGGCGGCCCTTTTCATTGGGCGTCCCGCCTCACTCCTCGCCTCATTGCATCTCGTCCCCTTGCCGTCACGGCAGGGGGGGGGTCAGCTGATGGTGCTGTCGAACAGGTTCTTGATGAGGTCGATGAACTCGATGAGGAAGGCTTGCTGGGCTTCGCTGGGGGCGGACAACCAGACGGCGGAGAGCACCTCTTCCAGGTCGGCGACCACGGCATCGGCCTCCTGCATGATCAGGAAGCGCACCTTGGGGTCGAGCTGGGGGTTCTGCTCGCAGATGGCCATCAGGTTGTCGGCCACCCGGCTGCTCACCAGATCCTCGATGGTCTGGGCGCCGCCGCCTTGTTGCTGGCTCTCGAACAGACCCAGACTCTCTACCAGATACTCGATCAGCGCAATGTAACCGTCGCTCTCTACCACCATGATGGCTGCCCTTTCTTCATTGCCTTGGGGAAATGGTGCGTATTTTAGTGGCTGAACCCGTCATGGCAAGCGGCAGTGGAGCCGATGGCGGATAAATTGGACACCGCCGCGCTCCACCGTCTCCAATCCGGTCAGCAGGAAGCCGTGACGCAGGAAGAGAGCGAGGCTGAAGGCGCTCGCCTCCGTGGTGAGGCTGCCAAGTCCCATCTGGCTGGCGGCTGCCAGCACCCGCTCCAGCAGCAGGGTGCCGAGCCCCTGGCGCGGATGATCCGCGCTCACGTAGAGCAGGCTGAGATGACCGTCATCGCTCAGGGTGGCAAAGCCAAGGGGCACATCGTCTTGCTCGATGACCCAGCCATGGTGCTCGCGCAACTGGCTGGCAAGCCCCGGGTGATGGGCGCCCCTGGCCCACTGCTCCACCTGCTCCGGGCTATAGTGTGCAGGCCCCAGGCGGCGTACCGACTGCTCGAACAGATCCAAAAGCCTTGGTATGTGCGCCTCCTCGAGGGGGACGATGCGAGGAGAAGAAAGAGACGGCATGGATCAACCCTCCCTGATGGTCGCGCGGGGGGCCTGGGGCCGCTTCGCCCTGGGCAGACCCGCCACCACCCGCTCATAGGAGTGGACTATCCAGCCCTGCCAGAGATCGTCAGACAGGCCTTCACTCAGGGTCACCGTGTTCCAGTGCTGCTTGTTCATGTGCCAGCCCGGTTTCACCTCGGGGTGGATCTCCCGCAGCAGCAGGGCGAGCTCGGGTTCGCACTTCAGGTTGATGGAGAGGGGCTCCGCCTGCCAGTCCACCAGGGCAAACATCTTGCCGGCGATGCGGTAGACCAGGATCTCCGGGCCGAAGGGGGTGTCCTCGGTGGCGCCGGGCTGGCTGAGCAAAAATTCACGCAATTGAACGAGGGTCATGGGGACTCCAGGCTGGTCCGATCATGGTGGAAGCATGTTCACCGGGGTGAGCCTTCTGTTAATATGCGCGCCGAGTATACCCCCCATCACCCCGGGAGCCCATGAGATGTTGTACCACAAGACCTTTGAACTGGGTCCCGATCGGGATTGGGTGGTGTTCGTGCACGGTGCGGGCGGCAGCTCCTCCATCTGGTTCAAGCAGTTGCGGGCCTACCGGGAGCACTTCAACGTGCTGCTGCTGGACCTTCGCGGTCACGGCCAGTCCAACCAGCTGCAGCAGGTGGTAAAGGGGCACTACAGCTTTCGGGCCGTGACCGAGGATATCCTGCGCCTGCTGGATCACCTGCGCATCCCCCACGCCCATTTTGTCGGCATCTCTCTTGGCACCATCCTCATCCGCCACCTGGCGGAGCTTCGCCCCGAGCGGGTCAAGAGCATGGTGCTCGGCGGCGCCATCCTGCGTCTCGACATCCGCTCCCGGGTGCTGGTGCAGCTTGGTCGCCTCGGCCAGCACTTCCTGCCCTACATGTGGCTCTACCGCCTGTTCGCCTTCATCATCATGCCGCGCCAGCACCATCAGGAGTCCCGCAACCTCTTCGTGCGCGAGGCCAGAAAGCTGTGCCAGAAGGAGTTCAAGCGCTGGTTCCGTCTCGCCACCGAGGTGAACCCCCTGATGCGCTACTTTCGCGAGCGGGCCCTGCCCATTCCCACCCTCTACGTGATGGGGGAGGAGGATCACATGTTCCTCGCCCCGGTGCGCGAGCAGGTGGCCCGCGACCCTTACAGCCGCCTCGAAATCATCGAAAAGTGCGGCCACGTCTGCAACGTGGAGCAGCCGGATCACTTCAACCGCCAGTCCCTGGCGTTTCTCTCCCGTCAGGCGGCGTCATCCGCCCTCTGAGGCCCGACAAGGGCCTCAGAGGAAGTAGTGGCCAATCTCCAGATAGCGCTGGCGGATGTGCTCGATGAGCAGCCTTATCTTGCGCGGCGGCTGGCGGGTGAAGGGGTAGACGGCGTAGATGCCGAGCTTCTTGCCCACCCGGTCGGGAAACAAGTCCACCAGATCCCCCTGCATCAGGTCGTGATAGACCAGACAGCGCGGCACATAGACGATGCCGCGCCCCCCCAGCGCCGCCTTGCGCAGGGCGCCGGCGTTGTCGGTTGAAAAGCTCCCCGACACCGACACCAGATAGTTGCCCTCTTCCCCCTTGAAGGCCCACTCCGAGGCCCCCGTGCTCTGGTAGGCGTAGCGCAGGCAGTTGTGGGCGAGCAAGTCTGACGGCTCCCGCGGCGCCCCGAAGCGGCGCACATAGGCGGGGGCGGCGCAGATGACCCACTGGGAGTCGAGAATGTGGCGGGCAATCAGGCTCGAGTCATCCAGATAGCCGGTGCGAATGACCAGATCGAACCCCTCTTCCACCAGGTTGACGAAGCGGTTGTCCAGCGACATCTCCACCGTGAGCCCCGGGTGCTGCTGGCAAAAATCGGCCACCGCATCGGCGAGCAAGAGCTCCCCCGAGATGGTGGGCACCGACATCCGCACATGACCGCTCACCTTTTCACCAAATCCCGCCACCGCGTCGAAGGCGTCCAGTGCGGCGGCCTTCACATTTTTGGCACCTTGATAGAGCGCCTTGCCCGCCTCGCTCAGGGTGAGCCGGCGGGTGGTGCGATAGAGGAGCTGGACCCCGAGCTCCTCCTCAAGACGCCCGATCCGCTTGCTAACCACTGAATTTGTCAGGGAATTTTGTTCCGCTACCTTGCTGAAGGATCCGGCCTCCACCACCTGGGCGAAGAGGATGAGGTCGTCGGTACTGGCCATATTGATCAACTTTTGGAACGAATGTTGTTCATTATTTCCATATATCGCGAAAAAGGAACAGGGTAAGGTCACGTCCGCTTAACAAAACAACAACAAGGTGCGCCTCTGCACCCCTCTGGACAAGGACGCAATGATGACAGACACCCTGCTGGCCCTGGTGGCCTTCTCGCCGATCCTGGTGGCCGCCGTGCTGCTGGTCGGCCTCAACTGGCCCGCCAAGCGCGCCATGCCCGTCGCCTTCCTGTTGACCGTGTTCATCGCCCTCTGGGGCTGGCAGATGAGCCCAACCCGGGTCTTCGCCTCCACCCTGCAGGGGCTGGTGATCACGGTGACCGTGCTCTGGATCGTGTTCGGCGCCATCCTGATGCTCAACACCCTCAAACACACCGGCGCCATCACCGCCATTCGCGGCGGTTTTACCAACATCTCGCCGGACAGGCGCATCCAGGCCATCATCATCGCCTGGTGCTTCGGCGCCTTTATCGAAGGGGCCTCGGGTTTTGGCACCCCGGCCGCCATCGCCGCGCCGCTGCTGGTGGCCATCGGTTTTCCGGCGCTGGCCGCCGTGCTGCTCGGCATGATGATCCAGTCCACCCCGGTGTCGTTCGGCGCAGTGGGCACCCCCATCCTGGTGGGCATCAACAAGGGGCTGGATAACCAGGCCATCGGCCAGACCCTGAGCGCCGGTGGCAGCAGCTGGGACATCTATTTGCAGCAGGTGACCACCAACGTGGCCCTCATTCACGCCACCGTCGGCACCCTGATGCCGGTGCTGATGGTGATGATGCTGACCCGCTTCTTCGGCCGCAACCGCAGCTGGACAGAGGGGCTCTCCATCCTGCCCTTCGCGATATTCGCCGGGCTCGCCTTCACCGTCCCCTATGCCCTCACCGGCATGCTGCTCGGCCCCGAGTTCCCGTCCCTCATCGGCGGTCTGGTGGGGCTGGCCCTGGTGGTGACGGCGGCGCGAGCCGGTTTTCTGGTGCCCAAGAACTCCTGGGATTTCGCCCCCGAGAACGAGTGGCCCGCCGAGTGGCTGGGTTCCCTCAAGCTCGATCTCAAAGAGGCCGCTGGTCGCCCCATGTCGCTCATGCTGGCCTGGCTCCCCTATGTGGCGCTGGCGCTCCTGCTGGTGGCGAGCCGGGTGAGCCCGGAGTTCAAGGCAAGCCTCTTGTCGGTGAGCCTCGCCTTCACAGACCTCTTGGGGGAGAAGGGGGTCAGCTCCTCCATTGAGCCGCTCTACCTGCCGGGGGGCCTGCTGGTACTTTGCGCCCTGCTCGCCACCTGGCTGCAGTCGCGCTCCCTCGCCCCCTTCGGTCGGGCATTGGGGGAGTCCAGCCGCACCCTGATCGGCGCCGGTTTCGTGCTCATCTTCACCGTGCCCATGGTGCGCATCTTCATCAACTCCGGCGTCAACGGGGCGGATCTCGCCAGCATGCCGGTGACCACCGCGAATTTTGCCGCCGGGCTGGTGGGGGAGTTCTTCCCTGCGCTCAGCGCCACCATCGGCGCGCTGGGGGCCTTTATCGCCGGCTCCAACACGGTATCGAACATGATGTTCAGCCAGTTCCAGTTCGAGGTGGCCCAGACCCTGGGGGTCTCCACCGCCGCCATGCTGGCCCTGCAGGCAGTCGGCGCGGCTGCGGGCAACATGATCGCCATTCACAACGTGGTGGCGGCCTCGGCCACCGTGGGGCTGCTCGGCCGTGAGGGGGCGACGCTGCGCAAGACGGCGCTGCCGACCCTCTACTACCTGCTGGTCACCGGCCTTATCGGGCTGGTGCTCATGTACAGCTTCCACATCTCGGACGCACTGCTGCAGCTCAAGTAAGGAGAGCAAGTGATGAAGGTAATGCGGGTCTACCCGGCCAAGCCGGCCGATGTCTATCTCTACGCCACCTGTCTGGTGGACCTGTTCGACCCGGTGGCGGGGCTCGATGCCATCGCCCTGATCGAGCGGGAAGGGATAAGGGTGCACTTTGTCGAGAAACAGACCTGCTGCGGGCAGCCGGCCTACACCTCGGGTCACGAGGAGGAGGCGCGCAAGGTGGCGCAAAGCCAGATGGCGCTCTTCCCCGAGCCCTGGCCGGTGGTGGTGCTGTCGGGCTCCTGCGGCGGCATGATGCACCACCACTACCGCCGCCTCTTCCCCGAGAGCCCCGAGGTGGCCGATTTTTGCGATCGGGTGTTCGAGCTCACCGAGTTTCTGGCCCGGGTCTGCCGGGTGCGCTGGCACGGGGTGGGGGAGGCGAGCATCGTCATGCACACCTCCTGCTCGGCCCGGCGCGAGATGCAGGTACACACCACGGCCCGCAGCCTGCTGGGGCAGCTCGATGGCGTCACCTTGCATGAACAGGCCTACGAGAGCGAGTGCTGCGGTTTTGGCGGCACCTTCTCGGTGCGCCACCCCCACATCAGCCAGGCCATGGTGGAGGACAAGACCCGCCACCTGCTGGCCACCGGCGCCGACACCTTGGTGAGCGCCGACTGGGGGTGCCTCTTGAACATCAAGGGATCCCTGGCCTATCAGGGCAGGATCTTGCCTGCCACCCACCTGGCGAGCTTCCTGCTCGCCCACAGCCGCCCCGACAGTGACGAAATAGCTCATAACGGCGCCGCTGTTAGCGATTTGGCTCATACCAAAGAGGCCCAGCCCCATGTCTGATCACGCCAAGTATTCGCCGCGCCGCTTCCATCCCCAGGCCGAGGCGGCCCTGGCCGACCCCGTGCTGCGCCAGAATTTTCGCGGCGCCATGGATTACCTGCGCGCCAAGCGCCGGGATGCCTTCGCCGACCCGCAGGAAGAAGCGGCGGTGCGCGATGCGGCGGAGCAAATTCGCCAGCGCTGTCTCTCGCGCCTGCCGGACCTTTTGGAGCAGCTCGAAGCCAACTGTGAGCGCAACGGCATCCGGGTGCACTGGGCCCAGACGCCGGCCGAGGCCAACGCTATCATCCTCGGTATCGCCCAAAAAAACGGGGTGAGCAGCATCGTCAAGGGCAAGTCCATGGTGAGCGAGGAGGTAGGCTTCAACCACGAGATGGCGCGCCACGGCATCCGCTGCCTTGAGAGCGACATGGGGGAGTTTATCGTCCAGCTCGACGGCGACACCCCGTCCCACATCATCATGCCCGCCATCCACAAGAACAAGCAGGAGGTGAGCGACACCTTCGCAAGCAACCTGGAAGGCTTCACCCCCACCACGGACGTGGACGCCCTGATCCAGACCGGGCGGCGGGCCCTGCGCGAAGAGTTTCGCCGCGCCGGCATGGGGCTCTCCGGCGTCAACTTCGCGGTGGCCGAGACCGGCAGCCTGTGTCTCGTCGAGAACGAGGGCAACGGGCGTATGTGCACCACGGTGCCGAAAGTGCACGTGGCCATCACCGGCATCGAGAAGGTGGTGGAGTGCTTATCCGACGTGCCGCCCCTCTACAGCGCCCTGACCCGCTCGGCCACCGGTCAGGCCATCACCACCTACTTCAACGTCATCAGCGGCCCGCGCCGGGCAGGGGAGCTGGACGGCCCGGACGAGGTACACCTGGTGCTGCTGGACAACGGCCGCAGCCAGGCTTACCGGGATGAGGAGCTGCGCAAGACATTGCAGTGCATCCGCTGCGGCGCCTGCATGAACCACTGCCCGGTCTACACCCGCATCGGCGGCCACGCCTACGGCACCATCTACCCGGGGCCCATCGGCAAAATCATCTCCCCCCACCTGCTGGGGCTGGAAAGCACGAGCGATCTGGTGACGGCCTCGAGCCTGTGCGGTGCCTGCGGCGAGGTGTGCCCGGTGCGCATCCCCATTCCCGACATGTTGCAGCGCCTGCGCCGGGAGGCCAAGCACAACGCACAGCCCGGTCACGAACCGCTGGCGGGGCAGGGGGCGGCCAAAAGCCGGCTCGAGACCCTTGCCATGCAGGGCTTTGCCTTTGCCGCCACCCACCCGCGCCTCTACCACGCCGCAACCGGGGTGGCCGGTCGCCTGCGGGGCTTGATGCCCAAACACCTGGGCCCCTGGACCCAGTGCCGCGAGGCCCCCAAACCCGCCCCCCAGAGCCTGCACGCCCTGCTGCGCCAGAAGAAGAAGGAGTCCTGAGATGTCGAGCAAAGAGGCTATCTTGAACCGCCTGCGCGGCGCCGCCACCCCCATTGCCCACGCACCGCACGCCTGGCAGCCCTGGCGCGGGGTAGATGACAACGCACGGCGCGAGCGCTTTGTTGCCGGGATCTGCGCCAGCCACGCTGAGATCCTCACCGTCAAGGAGGCAAGCCTGGCCCGGGAGCTGACCGCCTGGCTGGATGAAGAGGGCGTGACGAGTCTGGCCTGTGGCCAGGGCGGCCGCTGGCAAGTCGAAATCGCGGCCGCTTGCGCCGGGCGATCTGTGTTGACCCCCTCTGGCGAGTTCGCAAGCTGGAAGGACGATTTGTTCGATGCCTGTCAGGCGGGCATCACCCACTGCGCGGGGGCCATCGCCGATACCGGGACGCTCGTGTTGCTGCCCGATGGCGGCGAGCCGCGCACCTTGTCCCTGGTGCCACCCTGCCATATCGCCCTGCTGGCGGCCTCCACCATCGCCGACAACCTGGCGGGGCTGGTAGAGGCCGGGCGCTGGCAGCAGGCCATGCCCACCAATCTGTTGCTGGTCTCCGGCCCCTCCAAGACCGCCGACATCCAGCAGACCCTGGCCTACGGCGCCCACGGCCCGAGCCGCCTCTTGGTCGTGCTGGTGGAGGATTGCTGATGCGCTGGAATGAATTTGACGCCGCCATGCTTGAGCGCATCCCGCCGGAGCGGCTGGTGAGCGACCCGGACTTGCGCCTCGCCCACGGCACGGACGCCAGCTTCTACCGGCTGGTGCCCGAGCGCATCGTGCGCCTCGACTCCCTCGATGAAGTGCGCTTTGTGCTGGCGGTGTGCCGCAAATTGCACCTGCCGTGCACCTTTCGCGCCGCCGGCACCAGCCTCTCGGGCCAGGCCCTGAGTGATTCGGTGCTCATCACCCTGACCGACAGCTGGCGCGGCCACCGCATTCTGGACGAGGGGGCGCGCATCGCCCTGCAACCCGGGGTGAGCGGCGCCGATGCCAACCGCTATCTGGCGCCTCTGGGGCGCAAGATTGGGCCGGACCCCGCCTCCATCAACGCCTGCAAGCTCGGCGGCATCGCCGCCAACAACGCGAGCGGCATGTGCTGCGGCACCGCCCACAACAGCTATCACACATTGCACGCCATGACCTTGCTGCTGGCCGATGGCACCGTGCTGGAGAGCGGCGACCCTCACAGTCGCGCCGCCTTTGCGGCCAAGCGCCCGGAGTTGCTGGACGGGCTCGCCGCCCTGCGTGCCGAAGTGCTGGCGAATGCCGAGCTTGCCGCCAAGATCCGCCACAAGTACCGGCTCAAGAACACCACCGGCTACGCCATCAACGCCCTGCTCGATCATGAGGATCCCGTCGATATCCTCACCCACCTGATGATCGGCTCGGAGGGAACCCTCGGCTTTATCGCCGAGGTGGTGCTCGATACCGTGCCCGAATACCCCCACAAGGCCTCGGCCCTGCTGGTGTTCCGGGACGCCGAGCAGGCGTGTCTGGCCACCTCGCGCCTGAAAAGTGCGCCGGTGGCGGCGGTGGAGCTGATGGATGGGCGATCCCTTCGCTCGGTGGCGGGCAAGCCCGGTCTGCCGGACTTTATCAAGACGCTGGATCTGGCTGCCTGCGCCTTGCTTGTGGAGGTGCATGGGGAATCGAAAGAGGCGCTGGTGGATCGCTGCGAGCAGGTGATGGGCATGGCGGCCGAGTTCGCTCAGGTCGCCTCTGTGCCTTTTACCAGCGACAGCGCCGGGCTCTGGGCCATTCGCAAGGGGCTCTTCCCGGCGGTGGGGGCGGTGCGCACCACCGGCACCACCGTCATCATCGAGGATGTCGCCTTTCCCATCGAGCGCTTGGCCGAAGGGGTGGCGGGGCTGCAAGCCCTGTTCGATCGCTTCGAATACGGTGAAGCCATCATCTTCGGCCACGCGCTGGAGGGGAACCTGCACTTCGTCTTTACCCAGGGGTTCGACGATCCGGCCCAGGTGCTCCGCTACGGCGCCTTTATGGACGCGGTGGCGGAGCTCGTCGCGGTGCGCTTTGGCGGGTCTCTCAAGGCCGAGCACGGCACCGGCCGCAACATGGCCCCCTATGTGGAGCTGGAATGGGGGCCGGAGGGGATGGCGCTGATGCGCCGCATCAAGGCGCTGCTGGACCCGGACGGCCTGCTCAATCCCGGCGTCATCATCAACGATGACCCCAAGGCCCACCTGGCCCATCTCAAGCCCATGCCGGCGAGCGATGCCATCGTGGATCCGTGCATCGAGTGCGGCTTTTGCGAGGCGGTCTGCCCCTCGCGCACCCTGTCGCTCTCGCCGCGCCAGCGCATCGTGCTCTATCGGGAGTTGTCGCGCCGTGGTCGCAGCGGTGAAGTTGCAGGGGATCTTGCCCGGCTGTTTGACTATCAGGGCATCGACACCTGCGCCGCCACCGGGCTGTGCGCCGATCGCTGCCCGGTGGGCATCAACACCGGAGCGCTCATCAAGAAGCTGCGCTCTGACAAGTACCAGCGCTTCGTGCCCATCGCCCGCTGGAGCGCCGATCATTTCGCCGGCGTTACCCGCACGGCCCGTGGGGCCCTCGGCTTCAAAGCCATTGCCGGGAAGGTGCTGGGAGACAAGGCGCTGGCAGGATTGGTGAACGGGGTTCGCCATCTGAGCGGCCAGCGCACACCCGCCTGGTTGCCCACACTGCCGGGGCCGAGCCGCTACCTGTGGCCGCAAGGGGAGGGGAGCCATGGCGGATCCAGCGAGGACATTGGAGAGGATCGCGCCGTGGTCTATCTGCCGTCCTGCGCCAGCCGGGTGTTCGGCCAGCAGGAGGAAGCCCCGTCACTGCCGGACGTGGTGCAATCACTCCTCAATAAAGCGGGTTGCCGGGTCATAGTGCCGCAAGGTATCGAGGGGCTCTGCTGCGGCATGCCCTATGACAGCAAGGGGATGGTCGAGGTGGCTGCCGCCAAGCGCAGTGAGCTGGCCGAGGCATTGTGGCAGGCAAGCGAGCAGGGCCGCTGGCCCGTGCTGCTCGATACCAGCCCCTGCGTGCAGCGACTGCTCTCGGGGGCACTCGGCAAGGGCCTTCGGGTGTTTGAGCCCTCTGCCTTTGTGCTGGAACACCTGCTGCCCCACCTTGAGCTGACCCCCATCGATGAGACAGTGATGCTCCATATCACCTGCAGCAGCCGGCGCATGGGGCTCGGCGATAAGATGCTGGCGGTGGCCCGCGCCTGTGCCCGCGAGGTGATAATCCCTGAGCATATCCAGTGCTGCGGCTTTGCCGGCGACAAGGGGCTGATGACGCCTGAGCTCAACGCCGCGGCGCTTGCCAGCCTGCCCGTTCAGGTCCCCAGGGATTGCCGCCAGGGATTCAGCAACAGCCGCACCTGCGAAATGGGGCTTAGCCAGCATGCTGGCATTCCCTATCACAGCATCCTCTATCTGGTGGATCAGGCGGCGAGATAGGAAAACAACAACGGCAGGACAAAAAAATCCTGCCGTTGTTGGAGACGTTAAACGCCTGGGGCGTTACTCCAAGGAGTTGCTGCGCGTCATAGTCAGAACCTGCATAGAGAAAACGGATTATCCCATCCCTGCCGAATTGTGTGCGTCAAGCCCCTGCCGGTGAGGGAAGGTGCGAACAAGTCCCTGATATGAGATCATGTTTGTCATCTGGAGCCATGAAAAAGGGTTCATCATGAGTCATCAGCTCACCTTCGCCGACAGTGAATTCAGCAGTAAGCGCCGTCAGACCAGAAAAGAGATTTTCTTGTCCCGCATGGAGCAGATTCTGCCATGGCAAAACATGGTGGAAGTCATCGAGCCGTTTTATCCCAAGGCTGGTAATGGCCGGCGACCTTATCCGCTGGAAACCATGCTACGCATTCACTGCATGCAGCATTGGTACAACCTGAGCG
>NZ_PQLN01000112.1:0-12055 GCF_002919855.1 Aeromonas sp. ASNIH8
TTTTCATGAAAACAAAAAATGGTTTTTTATGTTACTAGCTGGAATTGAACTTCATGCTGCCTCTTTTTCAGTGCGCTGTCCTCCTTATCGCCATTTGTAAAAAGGCGTCTCATCGGAAAGCCGTCTTCACTTTCATAAATTCCACATAGAACTGCGTTCTATGTGAATATACGATCCAGAGTTTAGCTGCGCAGGCTGATCAATAAGAACTCATATCAGTGTATTAACGGTCAACTCTGATCTCGTTAGGATAGACCCGTCGGCCAAGTTACTGGTGCGTTCAAGATACGAGAAAATTGTTCTTATGAGCACCCCAGTTTTTCGGGGGGGATTACCATTTCGGTGAATGTGAACAGTGATTCCGGAAAGCATGTGCGGTGTTCATGCTCAGCCGGAATATGCAACATCCCCATTTTCGATATTGTATCGTCACAACAACGTCCATTCTGTTAATGGAAATGTTATAGGTCAAAAACTGCGCAATAAACACCCAAAAAGAGCAAAAAAAAACCAAGGGCAAAATTTGTACAATTATTTTTTCAATAAATAATTCCTTTAAAATCAATGGCATGACCCAGATTTCTGGCTTGACAGAGGCAGTCTCTCGGTTTACCGTGGGCACATCTCTTAGATACCCAATGGCGACTCATGATGGATCAACTATGCGATAGGAGTTTGAAATGGCGGGCGAAATTTAAAAATTTCAATATCTCTATTTATGATGATTTTTCGTGGGGCTGGTGATCGGGTTCTGCTCCAAATTTATTCAAATAGGATGATTGTTATATCATCACCACAACAACCGTTTGCCAATTTCCCCCACTGGACTAATCATGATAATTCTTACTCGAAAACCTTTCATCGGCCCATTCATCTACCACCTAAACGGGTATATCACCAAGCCCGGAGACGGACTTCCATTTATCGATGAAAGATCCTATAACCAACCCATTTTGCTGGCTAAACATTTCAACCAACTGCGACGTGACAGCGTCAAAGCTGGTTTTAATGCTGGCAGTGGCAGCGCCGACGTTGGACACTGCCTGATCACCCAATTTATCCTGCTGGGTCATCCCGATCTGCCGCATCTCGAGTTTATCCCGCAGCCACCCCGGGAGCAGTGCTATACGCAGCCAGAGGATGGGCATAGATGCCAGAGGCGACTAAGGGCGCGAACATACAGCTATCAGGTCAGCGGCTATATCATCGACCCGTCTAGTCATCCACAATCGTTCACTGAGCTGATTCGATTGGATACCCCCCTGTTATCGGGCAAGGATTTTTTCCAGATGACCCAGCATCTGCGTAACCACCTGCTGGGTGCAATCCCAAGTAATCCTCATACGAACCCTGGTCTGTTAGTGACCGAGTTCAATTTGCTCCACGATCCGGTTTACGACTTCAGCGATGCGTTTCACTCCACTGTCGCACGGTGTTCGGATGGACTGCTGCGGGATAACGGGATTTGTGTCGCGAGCAGTTAGTCTAGGAGGCGTTCAAGATACGAGAAAATTCGACTTATGAGCACCTCAGTTTTTCGGGGGGATTACCGGAAGATGCTGCACAATAAGTGACTAACCGCACAAATGGAGCTGCAAGATATGAAAATTATGGCAATAAAAGAGGTAGAGGTAGTCAGCGATGTCCGCTGTGATGTCTGTGAAAAGAGCTGCCAAACGGACTGTTCAAACATCTCGTTTGGAACATTGAGTGCCCAATGGGGTTATGGCTCTCAGCACGATGGTGAACAGTACGAGGTCCATCTGTGCGAGTGCTGCTTCTTTCAAGTCATCGCAAATATGAAAGAGGAGCGGCGTGGGGCCATGATGTTTTCAGAAAAAGAATATGATCTAGAACGGGATTTTGGGTTGGTCAGTCGGAACCTAGAGCTTATCTGACCCCATACAAGACAGATTTTGTGTTAAGCAGTTTCCATGTACAGATCTCTCAAACTAGACGATGACCCAATGAACTCTTGAATGATGATTCGTATTGGCTGCCATCAACAACCCCCAAACGGAGGCACAGACTCATCATGACTTATGTTGGGCAATCTCCCACAACCAGCAATCTATCTGTTCTAGAGTCGCTAGGTCTACCACGTAACTGGTTAGCCGCTCATCAACACATAGTGTCTGGTGTATCTCCTGAGATCGTCGTCAAACTGAGCAAGCTATTGGGGTCTAATACCCGAACAATTTGCCAGATGATTGGCATTAGCCGAGACACACTGAATCGCCAAATCAAACGGGGCAATAGCTTATCGACAGCTCAGGGAGATCGCGTTTACTGGGTGGCCTTAGCAGTGGATGCAGCCATATCCCTACATCGGGGAGATACTGCTAAAACGATGAGATGGCTCACCCGCTCAGCGTGGGGATTAGGTGGTGAAAAACCGGCTGATGTGATTACTACGCCTATGGGAGCGCAGGCAGTCATCGATCTTGTCGGCCGGATTAGGCATGGCATCCCCTGTTGATTAAATGGTCATACGTGACCATAAAGAACCAACAATAGGCTCATTTGGTGAGCCGATCACTCCGACCGATCGGCTCACTTGATGAGCCGAACAACACAACCACTCAAATCGTGGTTAGATAAGATCTTGATGCTCTTAAATTTTCCCAAATTGATCAGGGTCTGCGGGTTGATAATCATCCGAAAACATATTCATCAACCAATGATCACCCCAGAGTGTTTGCAACTATCCGATCTTTGGATCGGAGAACGATCTCTATTTCCCTCTCCATGTAGCAAAGGGGCTGGGTGAGGGAAATATCCGTATCCTCTGCTAACCAAACTGCCAGTTTAACACGGCAGTCGCTCACTAATTGATTGAGCCTGCTCATATGTTTGTCAATTTCCTCTTTCCATGTCTCGATCTACTCCCCTAAGATAGCCAAACGAAAATCCATCTCTCTGGGAAGCATCATGGGAGCGATTCGTGACACCATGTTGGTTAACAGCAGCGGGCTGAGGGCTGTAACTCAGGGGCGGTAGCCTTGCCTGATGAGATAGGTAAGCGAGTTGCTACCCGTTACTCAACATGGTGGCTGTACTAATTTCCTGGTTGTCAATCGGCAACACATTTTCGTTCGGCGGCAAGCCGGGTGAGAAAGGCATTGACCTTAACAGAACCGAGTTCCTGCGATTATTGCAGTTGATGAAAGCGTATGAAATTGCGGATCCATTACAAGTAGGACTTTTCAGTACGGATGCTGTACGCATCACTGTCCTGACCTGTTCACGCAAGCGGGGCTTGCTGGCGCCTTCCATGGCTGCCCCTATACTGTTTTTATATGGCTCTGTTCCCTTTACGTGTAGGTGAGCCGAGTGACTCCGCCAAGCAGCCATGAACAGGATGTATTCGGCTCCTGGTTCACCACTCGAAACCAAGCAAGGTAGTTTTCCAGGTAGTCTGTCCCTACTCCGTGAAATTTGGCCATCCATTCCCGCCAACGACTCACGTAGTTATTGAGGGTCTGGATGTGGAAAACATCATCTTCTACTCGATGATGAGCGCTGGCGATCAACCGCTTATGGATCACGCCCGGCGCGTTCTGTGCAATCGTGCTGTAACTTAGATTGCCATCCGTGCACAGGATTGTTCCCGCCGTGAGAAGTGGTTTTAGGGAAGGTTCGATTTGACTCAGGCTTTTATCTAACAACACAGCATCACTTTCTCGACCATATCGATCTAGCGCGATTAAGAGCGGGACCAAGGGTATATGCCCACGTTTTTTACCCTTCGCGCCCCGGCGTCTTGCTGGACGATCCAGATGACGTCGTCCCTTAAATGATTCGGCTACAAATACCTCATCGGCCTCGACGATCCCGGCCAATTGCTTGGCTCGAGTGGTCAGTGCGTAGCGCAGAAAGCGATGGCGCACTCTCTGGCAGCGGCTCGCAGCGACAACCCACGACTGAGACAGTCAGCATAGGCAGCCCACTTGTGCTTGTGATGAAGCCCCGCCAAAGCAGAACCATCCAATTGATTGAATGTTTTGCCGCATGCCTTACAACGGAACCGCTGCTGACCACGAGCACGTCCCCAATGAATGACATGGGAGGAATTGCAACAGGGGCATGCTGCGACAGCCTCGCTCTGGTTTGCCAATGCCTGATGGAGTTGATCACGTTGCAGATGGTGACGAAGTTGTTCCTGGGCGCGTTCTAGTTGGATTGGGTCGAGCTGGGCAAAAGAACGCAGCATTGAGGAAAACGCTTGGCTGTCCATGGCAAGCTCCTTACTCAAATAACCTGAAATAAGTATAACGCTTGCCACCAATACCGCTCTGGAACAGCGCCTTTTATATACAGCGGTAATGATAGAGCAAAAAGAGGAGGTCAAGCGAATACGTTCAAGTATCAAAGGAACACTGGTAATGTTCTGATTTAATTTGATTTTTTCATGGCGACTATCAGAGCAGAGCGGAGTTATACGGAAGGCTCTGTTAACGGATTAGGACCGCCTTCCATCTAATCACTGTTAGGCGCCTGAAGCGACAAGGAATCGAGAATGACAGAAGTAGCGGCATTATCTGCTGAAGACATTAAAGAATTAGTCAATGCGAAGTTGGAAGGCTACAAAAATCTGAGTGTACTTGAGCAGTACGCCATGTTCATGGGTAAAGCTCAAATTCTCGAATTTGGCTTAAAGGGGCTGCTCTCAAGAATATATGGCGTTCCATCAGAGAGCATGGAAAAGTGGACTCTTGGAAAAACCAAGAACGAGCTAAGAGATAAAGGTTTAAGGCCAGATTTTATTGCTTATCTAGAAAGTGTTGTTAATTATCGTAATGATATGGCGCATGAATTTCTTCTCAATGATGCAATAACTCAATCAATGGCTAATTTCAGTGGGCGTAAGCTTTACGGTGATTTGTTTCGAGCAATCTATGAACTTGAACAAATCATAATTCTTTATGACTGGTGCGAAGAGAACAATGGTTGGCAATAGCGCGCCTAACAAGCGCATGTTGTCGGACTGGTTTTCCGCTGCGCTCCAAACCAGCCGCAAATGCGGGCGTTAGAGGTCACATGGATACTGAAGACGAACAATGTAGGGACGTATACGCTTACTTTGGGCTGGCCATATATGCAGCTCAGTGTTTAGAGCAAGCAATTATTCAATGCCTGTTAATGATGGATCATTTCCCGAAAGCTGTACCAGGATATACAACACAAGAATACTGGGCAGCACAACATGATGCTTTTTATGAAAAAGAAGAATCAAGAACTATGGGGCAACTAATTGGTCGTTTTCAAAAAATAGGCATTCCAAGCGAAGAGATTGAAGAGAAATTACAATCCTCACTCAAAAAACGGAATTGGCTTGCTCATTCATATTTCTCTGAAAGAGCCATGGAGTTTATGAGCGAGGCCGGACGCAAATCCATGATCGAAGAACTAGAAGAGGCAAGAGACCACTTTCATGATGTTGATAAGGAGCTAATGAAGATAACATTAGATATAGCTGAAGGTTACGGAATGACTGAAGAGGTGTTTTCGGAAATCATGGAACAGATGTTGTCAGAAGCAAATGCAGACCTCTAACAAAGTATTCAAGTCGTTCGCTCTCGGTCACTGGGACGCTTCGCCGCGCTGCGGCTTGCGCCCCTTAATACAACGTTATGCCTTATTAAGGAATTATGCCCAAATGGAAAATCCAAAATTATTTATATCTTATAGTTGGTCAAATCCAGCACATGAGCAGTGGGTAATTGATTTGGCTAATGAGTTAACCGAATCAGGTATTCATGTGATTCTAGATAAGTGGGATTTAAAGGAAGGCCATAATTCTGTAACTTTCATGGAGAAAATGGTCACAGATCCTCAAATCACTAAAGTTGCGATCATTTGTGATGAGGTTTATGCATCTAAAGCAGATGGACGATCGGGTGGCGTCGGAACAGAAACACAAATCATTTCGCGTGAAGTTTATGAAAATCAGGAGCAAGGCAAGTTTGTCGCAATCATTCCTGAAAAAGATGATCATGGAAAGGCATATTTACCTACGTACTATAAATCACGAATATACATAGATCTAAGTGAACCAGATAGCTATGCAGATAATTTCGAAAAGCTGCTGCGCTGGATTTACGACAAACCACTATATAAAAGGCCAGAAATAGGGAGTCGTCCTGTGTTTCTTGACGAATCTGATGGTATATCACTTGGGACAACCACGTCTCATAAAAGAGTTATATCTGCCATAAAAGAAAACAAACCGTTTACGTCAGGTGCGCTTGATGAATATTTAGCTACCTTTGCGAGCAATCTTGAAAAATTTAGAATCACAGAAAAAGAGGGGGAGTTTGACGATCAAGTAATTGACAATATAGATAAATTTCTCCCTTATAGAAATGAAGCTATTTCCGTCTTTGTTGCGCTCGCACAATACGCCCCAACTGAAGAAAATGTCCTCAAAATCCACCGCTTCTTTGAGGCGTTGATTCCATATATGAGTCGGCCTGAAAATATCAATAGCTGGAGTGAATGGGATTTTGATAACTTTAAATTTTTCATCCATGAGTTATTTTTATATGCGGTTGCCATTTTCTCCAAGCATGAAAGATTTTCTGAGGTAAATCTTCTGTTAACGCAGCAGTATTATGTGGCTGGCAGGTCTGAATATGGCAAAGATACTATGATTGGATACGAAGTATTCCAAGAATACTTAAGAGTCTTGGAGCATAGAAATAGTAGGTTAAAGCTAAATCGCTTATCTTTGCATGCTGATTTACTTGAGCAAAGAAGTAAACACTCAGGAATTGAACTTCGTTATTTAATGCAAGCTGACTTTATATTGTTTATGAGGACTGAAATAAAGCAAGCTGATTATTACAGTCGATGGTTCCCAAATACACTGTTATATGTTGGTCGTTTCCATAGTGCTTTTGAAGTATTTGCTAGAGCATCTTCAAAATCATACTTTGATAAAATGAAATGCATTCTCGGGATTGATAAGCCTACTGATTTAAATGAATTAATGGAAGAATATAAAACAAATTACCAAAGATTGCCTAGATGGCAGCACCAGTCATTTAGCCCATCTCATTTAATTGGTCATGAGCAATTAGCCACAAGAGCATAACAAGTTGCTGCGCTCGGAAATATTACTCGCTATGCTCGCAATTTTCCGGTGAGTAAAGCGTTAGGGGTAAGCCGGGCTACCGGAAAATTAAAATTTGGAGAAAAAAATGGCATATAGAAACGGCAATTACTCAGCCTTTTATGTTGCAGAACCTTTCAACACAAGCACTCTCGGCGCACATGCAACAAAAGATTTCTGCTATTACAACATGTTGCGGGCATGGAAAGGAAAAGAAGCATCATTTCCTTTTAATGATTCGCACGATAAGACATATAATGTCCGTGACGGCAGCGATTGGGAAAAAACACTAAAGCCGAGACTTCAAGAGCGTCTCAGGAGCTCTAAAAATATTGTGCTTTTTCTTAGCTCCAGCACAGTAAACTCAAGAGCTCTACGTGAAGAAATTGACTACGGAATAAATAATCAAGGGCTTCCTGTTATTGTTATATATCCAGAATACGACTCTAAGGCCAGCCTGCTGATTAATGCTTCACTGAAACAGTCTGTAAAGAATCTGTGGGATAAGTTGCCTATTTTTCGAGATTCAATGAGTAAAGTTCCAACACTTCACATTCCCAACAAGAAGGACATCATTGAGGCTGCGCTCAAAGATAGTAATTTTATGGTTGCCACCAAAACGAGTCCAGATTACTACTGGTACAAAATATGACGAAGGTTAGTTTCATTGACAGGAGGCTTGTTGAGAACTTCCTCAAGATTACCTCAGCCATAAGCGCAACGCTTTCTTTAGTTGTATTGTTTGTCGAGATTCCAACAAATTGCAAAAGCACCTATGGCTGGATATTTGTCGGACTGTTGACGTTGATTTACTTTGGAGTTTGGATTTGGTCTAACAATCTCAATAAAATTGATATCAACATTGAAGGTAGCGAGGTCACGATAAAAGTAGGCGACATTTTTTCCGAATCCGGCTTTAAGGCCATTGCTTTCAATGAATACTTTGACACAATCGTAGATAACAAAATAATTTCTGAAAATTCACTGAACGGAGTTTTTATAAATCATCATTGTAGCGTTCAAGTTTCAGAACTTGATCGCCATATCGATAGCTACCCCTTCGATGAAAGTGAAAAACTCGGGAACAACGCCGAACGAGTCGTGGGTAAAAAGTACAGATATCAGATCGGCTCTATTTGCGTATATAAAGATTTTCTTTTGGCCGCTTTTACAAAGTTCGATATCAACAATAAAGCAGTACTAACTATGCCTGAGTACCTTGAATTTCTAATTAACTTTTGGGATAAGGTCAACAATGTATATGGCCAGAAGAGCGTAACTACGCCTATTTTTGGCTCTGGGATTACACGAATTCAAGGGCATAAAACCATAAGTGATGAAGAACTTTTGAAAATAATGTTGTGGACATTTCGCATTAGTGAGATGCGGTTCAAGTATCCAGCGAAGTTAACGATTGTCATCCATAAGAGCAAGATTGATAAAATTAATCTCCTTGAAATTAAGTCAGCGAAAAATGGTATTTAAAGCCCCTAACAAAAACTTGAAACTGGACGGCACTTCGTGCCGCCATTTAAGTAAAAGTTACCGCAAAGCAGGAGTTCACAGGGACGTGAATCGATTCACCATTCAGAGGAAACGATAACATGATTCCGACAGTCAGAAAGCATGTTCTTGACATTTCAAAATTTTTCTTTATAAAAGATGTAGGAAAGTCATGGCAATAGCTTGAGTCAATTGCGTTGCTTTTATGGTCGACAATAATGGCGTAAGTCATTGAAAATGAAGGTTATATTTGTGCTGTGATATACAGAAGTGAGGGTTCGAATCCCTCCCTCACCGCCAAATAAAACAAAAGGCCCCGTCGAAAGACGGGGCCTTTTGTTTATCAAGGGCTGGTTTGACACTTCTCTGTGGCCGGTCTCAGACCGCTTGCTCAGGCCAGCTTCAACATCGGCATCTGTTCGCGTTTGTCACAGTGCGTCAGATGGACCCGGCTGGTCAGGCGGGTCAGCAGCTCGTAGGGGATGGTGCCTATCTTTTCGGCCACCTGTTCCACCGGCAACCCTTCCCCCCACAGCGTCACCTCGTCTCCCACCTTGTCGCTGGCCGCCGGCCCCAGATCGACGGTGATCATGTCCATGGAAACCCGACCCACGATGGGCACCCGGCGGCCATTGATCAGCATGGGGGTACCTTCGGGCGCCATGCGGGGGTAACCATCGCCATATCCCGCGGCCACCACGCCGAGGGTAGTATTTCGATCCGCCACCCAGTGTCCTCCATAGCCGACCGCCTCGCCCTGCTGGCAGGCGCGGGTGGCGATGAGCTGGCTCTTGAGATTCATGACCGGGCGCAGGTCATGGTCGGCGGCAAGCTGACCGGTAAACGGGGAGGCGCCGTAGAGCATGAGGCCGGGTCGGATCCAGTCGCTGCGCGATGCCGGCCAGGCGAGGATGCCGGCGGAGTTGGCCATGGCCCGCTCGCCCGGCAGATGAGCAGAGAGGCGGTTGAATTCCTCGATCTGCAGCCGGGTGGCCTGGGTATCCTGCTCATCGGACTGGCTGAAGTGCGTCATCAGATGGAACGGCTGCACCACGTTGCGACAATGGCTCAGCCGCTCGATGAAGGCGGGCAGCTCCAGGGTGCGCAGCCCGAGCCGGTTCATTCCGGTATCGAGCTTGAGCCACACCTTGATGGGGGCGGGCAGACTGGCCTGCTCGAGCAGTGCCAGCTGCTCCCAGGTATGCAAGGTGGTTTGCAGTTCGTGTTTCGCCAGCAGCGGCAGCGCCTCGGCACTGAAGAAGCCTCCCAGCACCAGAATGGGCTTGGTGATGGCGTTGGCACGCAGCACCAGCGCCTCCTCGACCCTTGCCACCGCATAGGCATCGGCCTGGGCGAGGGCGTGGGCCACCTGCAGCAGCCCATGGCCATAGGCATTGGCCTTGAGTACCGCGATGATCTTGCTGTGGGGGGCATGGCGGCGCACCACGGTGAAATTGTGCTGGAGTGCATCGATATCGATGCTGGCCGTAACTGTGTTCATCATGGGTCGGGTGTCTGCTCGATGAGTAGTTGGCTGATGGTTTCAATCCCGATCCGGTGATCCTGGCTGCCGGGACGAGCAAACGGGGGTCACTGAATCATGTTTTTATATGCTTTAAAATGTAAAAAGATGTTATCAGTTGTTTTTTTGTTGGTAAATTATGTGGCGAATAGGAATGCGTAAATGCGCAAAATACGGAATATTCCTCGGTATAAATTTCCCTGCCAACGCTTTCTCTGGCTCCCTATCGGGCAATATTTATCACTGGTTTTTCCCCTTAAAACGGGAGGGGGATCGAGCCGTTTTCGCACATTGTTGGCGGTTTTTCGCACCGGCTGCGTGCAGGTGGGGTTGCCGACCCCTGGCCAAGGTGCGGGGAGGGGCAGGTGCATGGCAGAGGAGAAAAGCAGGCTACCAGCTCCATGGGGGGTGAAGGTGGAACTGCCGGATTAAAGAGGGCATCTCGTCGAACCGGCGAGTGGTGTACGCCACCAAGAAAGCTTGTGGCCGGCTTGGTGGCGCACGCGGCCGGAGAGACAGGTCATCCGTGGCCAGGGATGGTGAAGCATGGATGTGGGCCGGTTAATTAAGGAAAGTGCGAACAAGTATCCCACGAACAAAAAATGAAAATTTTAGTCATTTAATATCAATGGGTTACCAGTAAATGCTCTCGTGCCATATGACTTATTCGCACCTTCCCTAGTAACGGCCTCAACGGAGCTGGTTGTCGCGTGAGTCATACTAATCGGCCGGTGAAAAAACAGAAGGGGGAGCCGTTGAAAACCGGCGCAACGTCATAAATCGGGACCTCAAGAGGGCATTTATTGTTTGGTTTTGTTAAACGATAACTGGTTATCGAATAGAAAAACCAAACAATGTGGGCCTGGTTTCTGGCCGTGCTGGCTTGTCTGGAGGCTGGTGGGGAGTGAGTTGGGGCAATCTGGGAGGGTTTCCCGGTTTCCCCGGAATTGGTTTGGCAATCATGGCGTGATCTGGGTTGTGGGAAGAGGGGAAAGGGAGGTTGCCGCTCAGTGCTGCGCCCCGACCGGGGTGATGTTGGGCCGTCAGGCACTATGGCGGGATCGGCCATTGGCGCCCGGGGCCGGCTCGGGTATAGTCCTGCGCCAACAAGATAGGTTCGGATGGAGGAGTCGGCGCCGCTTCAGACAAGCGGGTCGAATCACTCCTTCGGCGCGGCTTTAAAGGATATCCCCATGAAATTCAGTCCCCTGCTCGATGAGATGATGAAGGCGCTGCAGGTCTTGCCGGGCGTGGGCCCCAAGTCGGCCCAGCGCATGGCGTTCACCCTGCTGGAGCGCGAGCGCAGCGGCGGCCTGCGTCTCGCCTCCCTGCTCAACCGGGCGCTCACCGAAATCGGTCATTGCAGCCACTGCCGCACCTTTACCGAGAACGATCGCTGCGAGATCTGCGCCAATCCCAAGCGCGAGGAGAATGGCCTGCTCTGCGTGGTGGAGAGCCCGGCGGACGTGGCCGCCATCGAGCAGACCGGCCAGTTCTCCGGCCGTTACTTCGTGCTGATGGGGCATCTGTCTCCCCTTGACGGCATCGGCCCCGAGGAGCTGGGGCTCGATATCCTGGAGCGCCGCCTGCAAGAGGAGCAGATCAAGGAGCTGATCCTCGCCACCAACCCCACCATCGAGGGGGATGCCACCGCCTGGTACATCGCCGACATGGCCCGCACCGCCGGGGTGGAGGTGAGCCGCATCGCCCACGGGGTGCCGGTGGGCGGGGAGCTGGAGCTGGTGGATGGCACCACGCTCTCCCACTCCCTGATGGGGCGTCAGCGTCTGAGCTAAAGAGGCCACGGACCCCACCCCGGCCCTCCCCTTGGCAGGGGAGGGAGCAACGGAGCCCGCCCGATGCCTCCCTTTGGCAGGGAAGAAAGCAGCGGAGCCCGCCCCATGCCTCCCTTTGGC
>NZ_PQLN01000113.1:0-11845 GCF_002919855.1 Aeromonas sp. ASNIH8
CGATGGCGATCTTTTCTTGTGGAGTCCGGCGTCGACGGCGCTCGGCCCCTGTTAACACTTCGACCATCTTCTCGTTGTGACTAGTACTGAACATAGCTCCAAGACTACCTCTTAAGTTAAGAGGGGCCCACATCAGTGTATCGAATTATCAACCATTCAACTATGCGTCATTTGACGTAGTTCTCTGCCCGATCTACGCATGTTCAGCCCGCCTTTTTTTCTCAATACTAAACAGCTTATTCAATGGGTGATGTCTTGAAACTTCAAGTGAACAGATACCGAAGCAGGGTTTGTTCATAGCTGAAAACTAATTTAAGGAAGAATACGCATGAAAAGGAAACTACTCGCAAGTTCTATTCTGGTCGCCTCTTTGTTTGGTGGTCACGTGTTTGCGGCAGATGGCACCATCAAAGTGGGTGTCTTGCACTCGCTGTCTGGCACCATGGCGATCAGTGAAACCACACTGAAAGACACCATGCTTATGCTGATTGATGAGCAGAACAAGAAAGGCGGATTGCTGGGCAAAAAACTGGAGCCTGTGGTGGTTGACCCTGCGTCAAACTGGCCGCTGTTCGCTGAAAAAGCGCGTGAGTTGGTTCAAAAAGACAAAGTCTCTGCCATTTTCGGCTGCTGGACTTCCGTTTCCCGTAAATCAGTGCTGCCAGTAGTGGAAGAGCTGAACAGCGTGCTGTTCTACCCTGTGCAGTATGAAGGGGAAGAGTCATCCAAAAACGTATTCTATACCGGTGCTGCACCAAACCAGCAGGCGATTCCAGCGGTTGATTACCTGATGGAACAGGGCGTAGAGCGTTGGGCTCTGCTGGGTACTGACTATGTCTATCCACGCACCACCAACAAAATTTTGGAAGCTTACCTGAAAGCCAAAGGCGTGAAAGCGTCTGACATCATGGTGAACTACACCCCGTTTGGTCACTCAGACTGGCAGTCAATCGTAGCTGATGTGAAGAAATTCGGTTCTGCGGGCAAGAAAACTGCGGTGGTTTCTACTATCAACGGCGATGCGAACGTGCCTTTCTATAAAGAGTTAGGCAACCAAGGCGTCTCTGCACAAGACATCCCAGTGGTGGCGTTCTCTGTTGGTGAAGAAGAGCTGTCAGGTATCGACACTAAACCGTTGGTCGGCCATCTGGCGGCATGGAATTACTTTGAAAGCGTAGACACCCCAGCAAACAAAGATTTCATCGAAAAATGGCACAAATTTACCGGTAAAAAAGAGCGTGTAACCAACGACCCAATGGAAGCGACTTACATCGGTTTCAACATGTGGGTGAAAGCGGTTGAAAAAGCGGGCACTACTGACCCGGCGAAAGTACAAGATGCCCTGATCGGTGTTTCTGTGCCTAACCTGACTGGTGGTTATGCAACCATGATGCCAAACCATCACATCACGAAACCTGTGCTGATCGGTGAAATTCAGGACGACGGCCAGTTCGAAGTGGTTTCTGAAACCAAAGGTACTGTGGTTGGTGACGAATGGTCTGACTTCTTACCAGGCTCAAAAGACCTGATCTCCGATTGGCGTAAACCGCTCTCTTGCGGCAACTTCAACGTGAAAACAGGTAAATGCGGCGGTTAATTCCGTGACTGACAGGGCGGGAGATATTCCGCCCTGAATTTTTAACACCTTCGGAATTAAAGAGAGAAAGTTCATTTTCTCTGGGACAAGGAAAGCATGATGCGATTAATACAGGCAGGATGCAGTCGAATCATCGTGGTTGGTTTAACCCTGATGATGGGTCTCTGGAGTGTCATGGCGCAGGCGATGACCACCGATGAGGCATTAAAAGCACTGAGTGGTCGTGATTTTACCGCCAAGAAAGAGGCCATCACGACAATTGCTGCCAGCGGTGAACCTTATGCATCTGATCTTTTTATTGCGTTGGATAACGGTGAGCTGTTTTTCCGTAAAAGTGACGAACTGATGGTCATTCGTCAGGGCGAAATATTTGTTAATTTAACCGACAAACAAGCAGTTGCCGGTGACAGTTCTGATTTCAAACGGGTGGCGATGAACAATGCCTTGCGCCGCCAAATCGCTGAATTATCAGCTCAACTGGCCTTAAATGATCCGAATGCAGAGAAACGTTTGCAGGCAGTGAAATCGATGTTGGGGAAGGTAGCTGATTCCGATCGTGCTGCGCTGATTGCCCATCAACAAAAAGAGACCGATGCCAAGGTATTAGCCGCCTATGACATGGTGATCGCATTCAGCAAATTAGTCGATAGCGATGCTGTGGTGCGCCTGAGCGCAGTCGATGCACTCAGTGAAGTGCATAACCCAGAAGTAGTAGGGCAGCTGAAATCCGTTGCTCAGAACGATACCGATGCCAAAGTGAAATCCGCCGCCGCAGCAGCGGTGAAAAAGCTCGAACGCAGTCAGTCATTTTACAGTGGCATTGAAACCCTCTATTTCGGTATCAGCCTCGGTTCCATTTTAGTGTTAGCAGGCATTGGTCTGGCGATCACCTTTGGTGTAATGGGCGTGATCAACATGGCGCATGGCGAGATGATGATGCTGGGTGCCTACACCACCTTCGTGATGCAAAAACTATTACCGAATGAACCGGGCATTGCGTTACTTCTCTCTATTCCTGCGGCATTTTGTGTCTCGGGCTTAGTCGGCATTGTCATTGAGCGCAGTGTGATCCGTTTCTTATATGGCCGCCCGCTCGAAACCCTGCTGGCAACCTTCGGGATCAGCCTGCTGTTACAACAAGCGGTGCGCTCAATTTTCTCCCCGCTGAACCAAAGTGTGGTTATGCCTTCGTGGATGAGTGGCACATGGGTGTGGAACGACTTCCTGTCGCTGACCCTGAACCGCATGTTCATCATTCTGTTTAGCCTGTTGGTTTTTGCTGGCCTGATGTGGTTGCTGAAACGCAGTCGTTTGGGGTTGGAAGTACGCGCGGTTTCGCAAAACCGCGCTATGGCTCGCAACATGGGTGTTCGCTCAGATTGGGTGAATGCCAGAACTTTCGGTCTGGGATCAGGCATCGCTGGTATTGCTGGTGTGGCGTTGTCTCAGCTGACCAACGTTGGCCCGAACTTAGGGCAGGGTTACATCATCGACTCCTTCATGGTGGTGGTGTTTGGCGGTGTCGGCAATTTATGGGGCACGTTGGTGGCGGGTCTGTCACTGGGTGTGGCGAATAAACTGTTGGAACCGTATGCCGGTGCTGTGCTGGCAAAAATCCTGATTCTGGTTGCGATCATTCTGTTTATTCAGAAACGCCCGCGCGGACTGTTTCCGCAACGTGGCCGTGCGGTTGAGGGCTAAAAACATGCTATTTAATTCTGTATTCAAAGATAAAGCGGGCCTGAGTTTGCTCAGTGCCATTCTGGTTGGCTCGGTGCTGGTGGTGTTATCAAACCTGCTGTTGCCACATGACAGCGCGCTGTATGTCGGTTCCAACACTGTGACGCTGTTAGGCAAGTATTTGTGTTACGCCCTGCTTGCCGTGGCGCTTGATTTGGTCTGGGGTTATCTCGGCATTTTAAGTCTCGGTCACGGCGCTTTTTTTGCGCTGGGTGGCTACGCGATGGGCATGTATCTGATGCGTCAGATCGGCACGCGCGGAGTGTATGGCGATCCGATTTTGCCAGATTTCATGGTGTTCCTGAACTGGCATGAACTGCCATGGTTCTGGTATGGCATGAACCATTTCTGGTTTGCCATGCTGATGGTGGTGCTGGTTCCGGGCTTGCTCGCGTTTGTGTTCGGCTGGCTGGCGTTTCGCTCGCGTGTGACCGGCGTTTATCTGTCGATCATGACGCAGGCAATGACCTACGCACTGCTGCTGGCGTTCTTCCGCAATGAAATGGGTTTTGGTGGTAATAACGGCTTAACCGACTTCAAAGACATCATCGGTTTTAGTCTGACCGACGATGCAACTCGTGCGGCGTTATTCCTCATTACGGCGGTTGTGCTCTGTCTGGCTTATCTGGTCTGCCGCGTGATTGTCGGTTCGAAACTGGGGCGTGTTGCAGTGGCGATCCGCGATGCAGAGATGCGCACCCGCTTTATGGGCTACCGGGTGGAATATTTCAAACTCGCGATCTTCGTGTTCTCCGCCATGTTGGCTGGCGTTGCTGGTGCGCTGTATGTGCCACAAGTCGGCATTATCAATCCGGGCGAGTTTTCTCCGCTGAACTCGATTGAACTGGTGATCTGGGTGGCCGTCGGTGGCCGGGCGACGCTTTATGGCGCGGTGGTCGGCGCAATTTTGGTCAACTACGCCAAGTCGGTGTTTACCGGCATTCTGCCTGATGAATGGCTCTACGCATTGGGTGCGCTGTTCGTGTTGGTCACGCTGTTCCTGCCAAAAGGTGTTACCGGTTTATTCAATCGCAAGGAGGCGGTGTGATGAACATGTTTGCACAAACCAAAACGATCTTAACACCGGCCGACTTGCGCGAACGGATGGCACCACCAGCGCCAGCGAAACTCGATTTACGGCATGGTGTGATCCTCTATCTGGAAGATATCAACGTCAGTTTCGACGGTTTTAAAGCACTGAATAACCTCAACCTCTACATCAACAAAGGCGAACTGCGCTGCATTATCGGCCCGAACGGGGCAGGTAAAAGCACCATGATGGATGTTATTACCGGCAAAACACGCCCTGACACCGGCTCGGCGTGGTTTGGTCAGAACATCAACTTGTTGGAACTCGATGAACCGGCGATAGCTGAAGCAGGCATAGGTCGTAAATTCCAAAAACCAACCGTGTTTGAACCGCTTACGGTGGAAGAAAACCTTGAACTGGCCATGGCGGGGAATAAAGGCGTTTGGCAGACCTTTGTTAGCAAACTGTCTGGTGAAGATCGCGATCATCTTGAAGCAACGCTGCTGCTGATTGGTCTGGTTGCTGAGCGTCATCGCCAAGCGGGTGTGTTGTCGCACGGCCAAAAGCAGTGGCTGGAAATTGGCATGCTGCTGATGCAGCGCCCGGAATTGCTGCTTGTCGATGAACCGGTGGCAGGAATGACGCATCAGGAGATGGAACGCACCGCTGAACTGCTGAAACAGCTGGCGGGCAAACACTCCGTCGTGGTGGTGGAGCACGATATGGATTTCGTGCGCTCGATTGCCAATAAAGTCACGGTATTACATCAAGGCTCGGTGCTGGCGGAAGGCTCCATGAGTCAGGTGCAGGCTGATCCGAAAGTGATCGAGGTATATCTGGGGGAATCAGCATGCTGAAGTTATCCGGTATTAATCAATTTTACGGCCAATCGCACACGCTGTGGGATCTGGACATCGAGATCGCACAGGGTGAATGTCTCTGTTTGATGGGTCGTAACGGCGTGGGTAAAACCACGCTGTTGAATGTGTTGATGGGGCAATTGCCAGTTAAAAGCGGTCAGATTGAATTTGATGGTCAAGACATCAGCAAGTTTTCGGTCGAGCGGCGTGCGGAAATTGGCATCGGTTACGTACCGCAAGGTCGTCAGATTTTCCCACTGCTGACGGTCGAAGAAAATCTCAAGATCGGACTGCCTGCGCGTCGCGATAACAAGCGCCAGATCCCCGATCAGGTGTATGAACTGTTCCCTGTGTTGAAAGAGATGAAACAGCGTCGTGGTGGCGATTTATCCGGCGGTCAGCAGCAACAGCTCGCGATTGGTCGTGCGCTGGTGCTTGATCCGAAACTGCTGATTTTAGATGAACCCACCGAAGGTATTCAGCCGAACATCGTCAGTGAAATTGGCGACATCATCCGCAAACTCAACCGTGATATCGGCCTGACTGTGTTACTGGTCGAACAGAAACTGCCGTTTGCCCGCAAAGTCGGCGATCGCTTCTGCCTGCTCGATCGCGGTCGTCGTGTTGCTGACGGCCTGATGGCTGATCTCAACGAAGGGCTGATCAAGGAATATCTGACGGTATGACGATGCAACCGGCAGCGATAGCAACCATGCAAACCGGCTGGCAAGCGCATTTGTCGCTGGGGTTTTCTCGTCGCGGCAATCAGACCGTGCTGGCCGAACGACGCCAGTACGGCCCGCTGACCGTGCAACGACCATTCTACCCCGAAGGCATGCCTTGTCATCTCTACCTGCTGCATCCACCGGGTGGCGTGGTAGGTGGCGATGAGCTCGATGTGCAAATTAAGGTGGAACAGGAGGCGCATGCGCTGCTGACTACCCCTGGTGCCACCAAGTTTTATCGTAGCGCGGGGCCACAATCGAAGGTCACACAAACCTTCCAACTGGCGGAAGGTGCCGCTTTGGAGTGGCTACCGCAAGATAACATTCTGTTTCCCGGTGCCAATTTGCAACTGCAGAGCACCTTCCATCTGGAAAGTGATTCGCGATTGATCGCTTGGGAGTGCATCTCGCTTGGTCGGCCCGTCAATGAAGAGCGATTTTTGGAAGGGCAGTTACGCAGCCGTTGGCGCGTCTATCGTAACCAGCGGTTATGCCTGAATGAATCGTTGCGGGTGCTTGATGCCGCTGATCTCGAGCGCCGGGCAGGTTTAGCAGGCTATCCGCTGGTCGCGACCCTCATCGCATCGCCTTGTTCTGAAACAGAACGGGAACTGGTACGTGAATTACTGCAAGGCTACGCAGCACCGGCTGGCGTGACCTTACTCAATGACTTACTGATTGTGCGCTTGCTCGGCGCACACAACGAGCCGTTACAACAATTAATGCAGACGATTTGGCAAGCATTGCGCCCGACGGTGATTGGGTGCCCCGCATGTCGTCCGCGGATCTGGAATACCTGATTACGGTTTACAAGGAGAACAAGATGGATCTGACCCCTCGCGAAAAGGACAAGTTACTGCTGTTTACCGCCGCACTGGTGGCCGAGCGACGTAAAGCGCGTGGTTTAAAACTCAATCATCCGGAAGCGATTGCGCTGATCAGTGCTGCGATTTTGGAAGGGGCCCGTGATGGCCAGACGGTCGCCGAGTTGATGAATTACGGTCGCACCATTTTGACTCGCGATGAGGTGATGGATGGCATACCCGAAATGATCCCCGATGTGCAGGTCGAGGCGACATTCCCTGACGGCACCAAGCTGGTCACCGTTCATCAACCCATCATTTAAGGAGCGCCTATGATCCCCGGAGAAATTCAGGTTGCCGATGGTGAACTGCTACTCAACGAAGGCCGTGCGACGTTACAAGTGGCTGTTGCCAACACAGGCGATCGCCCGATCCAGATCGGCTCACATTACCACTTCTTTGAAACCAACCCTGCCTTGCAGTTTGACCGTGCTGCCACGCGCGGTTTTCGCCTTGATATTCCTGCTGGCACTGCGGTGCGTTTCGAACCGGGCCAGACCCGCACGGTCATGTTGGTGGCATACGCGGGGCGCCGCCATGTGTATGGTTTCCGTGGCGATGTGATGGGCCCGTTAGATGAAATTGCGCAAAGTGATCAGGGTGCACAGAACGAACAGGGAGTTCAGGCATGAGTATTATTTCCAGACAAGCCTATGCCGATATGTTCGGCCCAACCACGGGCGATCGGGTGCGGTTGGCTGACACCGAGTTATGGCTGGAGGTGGAAAAAGATTTCACCATTTATGGCGACGAAGTGAAATTCGGTGGTGGAAAAGTCATTCGCGATGGTCAGGGTCAGGGGCAGGCGCTGAGTCGTGATTGCCTTGACTTGGTGATCACCAACGCGCTGATCATCGACCATTGGGGCATCGTTAAAGCGGATATCGGGGTTAAAAATGGCCGTATTGCCGGCATCGGCAAAGCGGGCAACCCTGATGTGCAACCGGGCGTGACATTAGTGATTGGCCCGGGCACCGAAGTGATCGCGGGGGAAGGCTCTATTGTCACAGCGGGTGGTATCGACAGCCATATTCATTTCATCTGCCCGCAACAGATCGACGAAGCGCTCTGCTCTGGCGTGACCACCATGTTGGGTGGGGGCACAGGCCCGGCAACGGGCACCAATGCCACAACGTGTACGCCGGGTCCTTGGTATATGGCGCGCATGTTGGAAGCGGCAGAAAGCCTGCCGATGAACTTGGGTTTCCTTGGTAAAGGCAATGCCAGCTTACCCGATGCGCTGCATGAGCAGGTCGCCGCAGGCGCCATTGGCCTCAAACTGCATGAAGATTGGGGTTCCACACCGGCATCGATTGATAACTGCTTGAATGTGGCAGAAGAGACCGACACGCAAGTGGCTATTCACACCGATACACTGAACGAAAGCGGCTTTGTCGAAGACACACTGGCTGCGATTGGTGATCGTACCATTCACACCTATCACACCGAAGGCGCGGGCGGTGGTCATGCACCAGACATTATCAGGGCGTGCGGGCTGGCGAACGTGCTGCCGTCTTCCACAAACCCAACGCGCCCTTACACTGTGAATACGGTCGATGAGCATCTCGATATGCTGATGGTTTGTCACCATCTTGACCCTGCCATTCCTGAAGATGTCGCGTTTGCGGAATCACGCATTCGCCGTGAAACCATTGCAGCGGAAGATATTCTGCATGACCTCGGTGCCTTCTCGATGATTTCATCCGATTCACAAGCAATGGGACGTGTCGGTGAGGTGATCACGCGCACATGGCAGACTGCGCACAAAATGAAAGTGCAACGCGGCAGCCTCGGTAGCGACCCAGCACGACATGACAATACGCGTATCAAACGCTATATCGCGAAATACACCATTAACCCAGCATTGGCGCACGGAATTAGCCATGAAGTTGGTTCGATCGAACAGGGCAAATTGGCGGATTTGGTGTTGTGGCGTCCGGCTTTCTTTGGTGTGAAACCTTCCATGATTTTGAAGGGGGGCATGATTGCTGCGGCACCGATGGGTGATGCCAATGCGTCTATTCCAACGCCGCAACCGGTGCATTTCCGCCCTATGTTCGGTGCACTTGGTCGCGCCATGCATTCAACACGCATGACGTTCCTTTCAGGTTTGGCCATTCGTTCCGGTCTTCCGGCGCAATTGGGGCTAAACAGCCTGATTGGGGAAGTGAAGAACTGCCGTTCGGTGAAAAAAGCACACATGATCCACAACAACTGGCAGCCATTGATTGAAGTCGATAGCCAGACCTATCAGGTGCGCGCCAATGGTGAATTGCTGACTTGTGAACCCGCAGCGGTGTTGCCGATGGCACAGCGTTACTTTTTATTCTAGGCGAACTTGGGAACACAAAATGATTCGACTCACACAACGATTAACGACAGAAGAAGCAGCAGGAAAAGCGCTACTCACAACGCTGACACTGTCGATCGATCTGCGTATCAAAAGCCGCCTGAAAGTCACTTTAGATAATGGCGATGCAGCCGGTCTATTCCTGACTCGTGGTCAGCTATTACGTGGCGGCGAGTGTTTGACTGACGATGCTGGCGCAGTTGTCGTGATGGTAAAAGCCGCCGAAGAGCAGGTTTCCACGGTGCGCTGCAATGACCCGTTACTACTGAGTCGGATCTGCTATCACCTCGGTAATCGCCATGTACCGCTGCAAATCGAGGCCGGTTTTGCCCGTTATCAGCACGATTATGTGCTCGATGAGATGGTGGTTGGTTTAGGTGGCTCGGTTGCGGTTGAGCTTGCGCCATTTGAACCAGAGGCTGGCGCTTACCAATCGCAAGCGGGCGCAGGGCATCACCATCATCATAATGATCACGAACATGGTCACAACCATGATCATCTGCATGCTCACTCTCATGCAGCCAGTGCAGCGACCGTCGTGCCGATGCATGGTTTTTTGAAAACATCATAAGCAACTAATTAATAAGTAAAAAAGGAATTTAATATGAACAAATCACGTATGACCACCGCAATCGCTCTGATGTTACTGGCTACACCTGCCTTTGCTCACCCTGGGCACATGGAGCACGGTTTTTCATCGGGGGTGTTGCATCCACTGTCTGGCCTTGACCATTTGATGATGTTACTGAGCAGCGGCTTTCTGGCGGCATTAACGGGGCGTCGTTTATCGCTGCCATTATTGACCCTGCTGGCCATGGTGGTTGGTACTGGTGCGGGTGTGCTGCTGGGCGGCAATAATCTGGTGGAACCGCTGGTGCTGGCCTCGCTCTGGTTTGCGGGTGCCTTGGTGTTTGCGCCCAATCGTTTGTCAATAATGAGCTGGATGATACCTTGTTTTGCGCTGTTTCATGGTTGGGCGCATGGTGTTGAAGCGCCTGTCGGGCAAGTCGCGTTGTTCACTGCGGGGGCTGTGGTTTCATCGCTGGTGTTGCTGGCGGTGGGTTATGCGGTTGGCAGCAAAGCGAACCACATAGCATGGTTGAAAAAAGGCTGGGCAGCAGTGGTGTTTGCGTCGGCGTCAGTTCTGTTGGTGGGTTAATCCATGACTTTTTCAGCGCTTAATCAAAGCTCGCCAGTCAGTTGGTTGCAGCTGTTCCAACTGATGAGTCCTAATTTGCCCGTGGGTGGGTTTACCTATTCGCAAGGGTTGGAATGGGCGGTTGAAACGGGTTGGGTTAAAAACGTCGCTGAATTTGAACAATGGCTGACTAATCAGATGGATGAGGGGCTGGTCTATCTCGACTGGCCGCTCCTTAACCGCCTTTATGTTGCTGCCCGACAAGATGATCTGACTGCTTTTGTAGACGCTATCGATTTGCTGGTCGCAAGTCGCGAAAGCGAGGAATTCCGCTTGGAAGAAGGGCAGCGCGGTGATGCGTTTTATCGTGTGATCAAAGATTGGGGCATTTCTGGCAGTGCCGATATGGCCGTTCATCTGAAACGTTCACAACTGGCCGGCATGGCGTGGTTTGGCGCAAAAAACAGCCTTAGTGTCGAGCAACTGGCGTTGGGCTGGGGGTTCGCATTGCTGGAAGGTGCTGTCATGGCGGCCATTAAATTAGTGCCCATTGGTCAGCAAGCGGGTCAGACATTGCTTCGAAAATTATCCGCGCAACTGCCTGAAAAATACCAACGGGCTTGCACTGTGCAAGACGATGAGATCGGAGGTAGTTTAACCTGCCTCGCCATCGCCAGTGCATGCCACGAAATACAATACACGCGGTTATTCCGCTCATAATCAGATTGGAAAGGACACTCTTATGACTCAAACATCATCCCCATTACGAGTTGGCGTTGGCGGCCCTGTTGGTTCCGGCAAAACTGCGCTGTTAGAAGTATTATGTAAAAAAATGCGCGATCACTTTGAGATTGCCGTCGTCACCAACGATATCTACACCAAAGAAGATCAGCGTATTTTAACCGAAGCAGGTGCGTTAGCTGCCGAGCGTATTGTCGGGGTGGAAACCGGTGGTTGCCCGCACACGGCGATCCGTGAAGATGCATCGATGAATCTGGCCGCTGTTGAAGCGCTCAGTGAGAAATTCGGCAATCTGGATGTCGTTTTCGTTGAGAGCGGTGGCGACAACCTGAGTGCCACCTTCAGCCCTGAATTAGCTGATATGACCATCTATGTGATTGATGTGGCGGAAGGCGAGAAAATTCCACGCAAAGGCGGGCCGGGCATTACCAAATCTGATTTATTAGTGATCAATAAAATCGATTTGGCCCCGTATGTTGGTGCGCGTTTAGATGTAATGGAATCAGACACCAACCGTATGCGCCCACAAAAACCGTGGACATTCGCCAATCTGAAAACCGGTCAGGGAGTGGATACCATCATCGATTTCATCGTGACACATGGCATGTTAACGCCAAAAGCATAAGTGCGACGAAGGCCCTGAAATTGTCTAAACGATTCAGGGCATTACGCGATGAGGTATCCTGATTTTCACAGACAGTCCCGATTGTTACGATGAGACAATCGGGGGTATTGAATGAAATCGAGAGAACACTATTCACCAGAGTTTCGGGCAGAGGCGGTTCGACTGGTGTTGGAGCA
>NZ_PQLN01000114.1:0-11654 GCF_002919855.1 Aeromonas sp. ASNIH8
CCCGTCCGCCGCTCGCCGGCAAAAGTAGCAAGCTACTTTCCCGCTGCCGCTCGACTTGCATGTGTTAGGCCTGCCGCCAGCGTTCAATCTGAGCCATGATCAAACTCTTCAATTTAAGTTTGGTTGCCTGTTAAGGCGGCTCAATGAATTGCTGAATTAACTGCTGCAACTAAAAAGTTGCTTTGGTCACTTCATCAGACATTGATATCAAAAATTGTTTTTGATGTTCGATGCTGTGAGTGCCCACACAGATTGCTTGATTCAAATTGTTAAAGAGCGTCACGCTTGTCGCGTTGAGGAGGCGCATATTACGCTTCTCACTTCGAAAGTCAAGCGATTGTTTTCGCTTTTCTTTCAGCGCCCACTTCGCAAGGAAGCTGGCTCATCAGGTTGGCGTGTTCCGCCGTGCTGGTAGGGGCGCATTATAGGGAGCCGCGCCGCGATGACAAGGGCTTTTTCACCGAAAAGAACCGTTCGCTCAGATATGCAGCAAAGCGGTTCTATTTCGCTCGTATCACCACCATTTCGGGCTTTCATTGGATTTAAATTGAACATTTGAAAAGCCACTTTATAATTGGCTTTTCAAATGTTCAATTTAGGTTTCATTCATGCACCAGATCCTGGATAGCCGCAAAGAGGAGAAAATCGTTCCTCTGTTCCGCCTCGGGTTTCGGCCTTTCTTCCTGTTCGGCGCCTTGTTCTCGGCATTGGCGATGCTGGGCTGGCTGGGGCAACTCAACGGCTGGTTCGCTCTGCCCGGGATTGCCAACCCCATCTGGTGGCATGCACATGAAATGCTGTTCGGCTTTGGTGCCGCCATAGTGGCGGGTTTTCTGCTTACCGCCGTCCAGAACTGGACCGCTCACCCAGGTGTACGCGGTTGGCCGCTGGCACTGGTCGTGGGATTGTGGGCCATCCCGAGAGGCCTGCTCCCCTGGTTTGGAGAAAGCAATGTCACTCTGATGGTCATGGACCTGGCCTGGTTGCCCCTCTGTACGTGGTTTCTCGCCAGACCCATCATAGTGACGCGCCAGTGGCGCAATCTCTTTTTTGTTCCCCTGCTTCTCGTGTTGACCCTGCTCAATACCGCTTGCTGGCGGTGGCATGCCGAATGGCCATTGGTAGAACATATCCTGCTTGCAACCGTGCTCCTCTTCACGACCCTGATTGCCGTCATGGGAGGACGTGTCATTCCTTTCTTCACCGCCAGAGCCACTGGGACCGAAAAAGCACTCCCACTGCCGTGGCTGGAGCGCATTGCCCTCGCGTCTCTGTGGCTCATCCTGCTGCTCTGGTTAGTACTCCCGACCCAGTGGGTCATCGGAATTCAGATGTTCCCTCTATATATAGTGGCGGCAGGGGCTCACCTCTACAGGCAGCTGCGCTGGCGACCCGGCATCACGGTGGCCCAACCCCTGCTGTGGTCGCTTCACCTGGCCTACCTCTTTATCCCACTGGGGCTGACCGCCCTGGCGGCACGCACGGCTGGCTGGCCGATTGCCTTGTCACTGGCCAGCCATCTGTTCAGCGCGGGCAGCATGGGGGCCATGATCCTCGGGATGATAGCCCGTGTATCCCTCGGACACAGTGGCAGAGCCCTGCAGATAGGACGCAGGATCACGGCGGCATTTGCACTGGTCATCCTGTCCGCACTGTTGCGGGTCTTGCTCCCCCTCTTTTGGCCAGACCTCACCCTCACGGGATGGAACCTCAGCGGATGGAGCTGGGTTGCCGCCTACGGTCTCTTTGTCTGGGTCTATACCCCCATACTGACCAGTCCCAGAGCGGATGGTCGCCCCGGCTAGTCATCGCGTGGCCATGGCCGGATAGTGGATCAGATTGTGGAAGATGGCGGGAGCGACCCCAAGATTGCGATAGCCATGGGGACGATCCGCTGCAAACCGGACGGCCTCACCCTGATCGAGGGAACGCCACGCCCCGTCCACCAGCACCTCCATCACACCGCTGATGACGATGACATGTTCGGTCACCCCGGGTTCATGGGGTTCTGACTCCCGCTGGTAGCCAGGTAGCAGGGTCAGTTCGAACAACTCGAAACCAAAGCGGGCCTCATAGGGGAAAAGCGGGGCAACCTGCATCCCCTCTCCCGCCGGCTGCTGTCGAATATCATCGGCAATACGGTATACCGTCTCTCCCTGTGCCGCTGGTGTCGGCTCAATGAAACTGGAGAAAGAGACCCGAAAACCGGTGGCAATCTTCCACAATGTTGCCACCGTCGGGCTGGATTCACCTCGCTCGATCTGTCCCAGCATGGCCTTGCTCACCCCCGTTTCACGGGCGGCCATATCCAGGCTCCATCCTCTTTCAGTGCGCAGCCCTTTCAATCGCTGGGCCAGATAGCGACTCATCTCCTGCATCTGTTCTCCGATTTCTTCGAGCCATATTGTGCGCCATAACGCACAGCGTTATAGTCAAAACCACATTGTACGCAATAGCGCACAAGCTATCAGCATCCACAAGGAAGTTTCCCATGCCCCTAGCCCTCCCCCACATGGTCGCGGGACTCATCGCCGTATTGGTGGGTTACACGAGTTCTGTCATCTTGATCATCCAGGCCGCCACGGCCGCCGGTGCCGATGCAGCCCAGGTCTCTTCCTGGTTATGGACACTGGGTATCGGCATGGGGGTCAGCTGCATCGGCCTCTCCCTCTATTACCGGATGCCTGTCTTGACGGCCTGGTCCACCCCGGGTGCCGCCCTGCTCATCACCAGCCTGGGGAACTTCAGTCTGGCGGAGGCCATCGGCGCCTTCATCATCTCTTCACTGCTGATCACCCTCTGCGGTATCAGCGGCTGGTTCGACAGGCTGATGCGTCACATTCCCGCCCCCCTGGCGGCCGCCATGCTGGCCGGAGTCTTGCTCAGGTTCGGGCTGGATCTCTTCAAGGTGGCACCGCAAGATCCTTTGCTGCTTGGCACCTTGCTACTGGCTTTCTTGCTGGGTCGCCACCTCTGGCCCCGCTACACCATGGTGCTGGTCCTGGCTGCCGGCATGCTGCTCTGCACCCTGAGGGGCGAGCTGCAACTCAACGAGGTTTACTGGCAACTTTCCACCCCGGTCTGGGTCTCGCCAGCCTTTTCCATCGACGCCCTGCTCGGCATCGCACTCCCGCTCTTTCTCGTTACCATGACCTCGCAAAACATGTCGGGCATTGCCATCCTGCGCGCCCACGGCTATCAACCGGCCACTTCTTCCCTGATTGGCTGGACCGGATTCATCGGCGTGCTGCTGGCACCGTTTGGCGGCTACGCCTTCAACCTGGCCGCCATCACTGCCGCCATCTGCATGGGCAAGGAAGTGGATCACGATGCCACTCGACGCTGGCCTGCTGCCGTGTGGGCTGGATGTTTCTACCTGCTCACAGGCTGCTTCGGTGCCACCGTGGTTGCCCTGTTCAGCGCATTCCCTGCGGTGCTGGTCACCTGCGTGGCCGGACTGGCGCTGCTCGGCACCATAGGCAGCAGCTTGCACAGCGCCTTGCAGCAGGACGAGGAGCGGGAAGCCGCGCTACTGACTTTCCTCGTGACTGCCTCGGGGATCACCCTGCTCGGGGTCGGGTCTGCCTGCTGGGGATTGCTGATCGGAGTGACATTGCATCAAGTCAACCGGCTCCGCGCCTGACCTGACCATCTGGGGAGACTCCAGTGAGACGCAGCACATAATACTGAGAAGAGCGTTCACATATGAACCTTATTCCTTTCTAGTGACAAAACGGCGCAGATCCTTCCCGACAAGCGCCGTTGTCAGACTCAATACTGGAGAACGAAGATGAGGAATCAGGCTGTCATTTTGTTACTGGCACTGCTGGGCGCCACCACGACCCAGGCTGCCGACACCGATCGGGAGCTGGCACGCCAGCTCGCGCTGCAGCAGAAGAACCTGCTGCCGCTCCTGAACAATCAGGAATACCAGAGCCCACTGCCCAACCTGCTGCAAAAGGCCAGCCCGCGCCTGAAGCGCCAGGCTCGGGATGCCAACCAGGCGGCCATCAGTCGGCAAGGGCTGGATGGCGAGGTCAGGGAACTGATGCAACTGCGGCTGGCCAATCCGGATCAGGCGGATGCACTGCAACAAGGGGTTGAGCCACTGGTTGCCTACATACCAAGTGGTGACGAAAAGAGCTGGAGCGCCATCGAGGCGTTCGACAGCGCCGGCAGCCCGATCTATCTCGATGTGAACCAGCCGCCGGCGCGGCCGGTACTGGTGGTGGAGGCCGATCCGGTCAAAGCCAAGAATGCCGGCCTGAAGGTGATGCGAAAGGCGCTGGCTGCCGCCGACATGCAGGTGACGCCCCGTGCCACCAGCAACGCCACGCCCCTCAAGACCAGCATTCTCAAGAAGATCAGGCTCAACGATGATCAGGAGCCCTGGCTGCTGGGCGCCGCCGAGGTCTATGCCGTCGTGGCCGGGGTCAACCCTGGCAGGGACGAGCCCGTGGTGGATATCGTCGACATGCCCTATCTCGACTACGACAACACCGACTACACCCCCAACCAGATCCTGGTCTATTGGGATCGCTACCGCTGGGGAGCCGTCGACGTGGTCATGATGGAGCAGGATGACAACGTCAATTACAAGGAGCTGAGTGCCCTCCTGATTGACGCACTCAAACTCGGCTTCACTGCGGGCGGCGTACCCGAGGCCCTGCCCTTCCTCGACCTCGGCGGTCGTATCGTCAAGGCACTTCCGGACTCCTGGATGACCAACAACGACGACTACCTCGACACCTTCTATACCCTGGAGCAGGACCAGAGCTATCACCAGTATCCCGGTGCCGCCGGCAATGCAGTCATCGATCTCGAGCCCAGGGAGATCCAGCCAACCCGGCCCTGACTGTCGCTCAAAACAAAAAGCCAATGAGAAGACTCATTGGCTTTTCTGTATCAGAGCCGCGGATCAGGCCTGACCTTTCGGCCTCACACCCAGTGTGTGACAGATGGCATAGGTCAGCTCTGAGCGGTTCAGGGTATAGAAGTGGAAATCCTTCACCCCTTCCTGACTCAGCACACGCACCTGGTCGATGGCAATGCTGGCTCCCACCATGTTGCGCGTCATCTGATCGTTTTCCAGCCCTTCGAAACGCTGGTGCATCCAGCGCGGGATCTTCACGTTGGTGAAACCGGCAAACTTGGCCAGGGTCTGGTAGTTGGAGACCGGCAGTATCCCCGGCACGATCTCCGCATCGATACCGATGGCGGCGCAGCGATCCCGAAAACGCAGATAGGTCTCCACATCGAAGAAGAACTGGGTAATGGCCCGGTTGGCACCGGCATCTATCTTGCGCTTGAGGTTGAGCAGGTCGGATTGCGCACTGCGAGCCTCGGGGTGGCCTTCCGGATAGGCGGCGACCGAAATGTCGAAATCGGCTTCGGACTTGAGCAGGGCAACCAGGTCGGTGGCATACATGTCAGGCTTGTCGAGGCCGGGGGGCAAGTCTCCGCGCAGGGCCACGATATGGCGAATGCCGCTGTTCCAGTAGTCACGGGCAATGGTGCGCAACTCGTCACGGCTGGCGTCGATACAGGTCAGGTGCGGGGCGGCGATGAGCCCGGTGCGCTCCTTGATGTCCTTGATCACCTTGTGAGTGCGGTCACGGGTGCCCGAGTTGGCGCCATAGGTCACAGAGACGAATTTGGGCTCCAGCACCTGCAGGCGCTCGATGGACTGCCAGAGGGTGTTCTCCATCCCTTCGCTGTTGGGCGGGAAAAACTCGAAACTGACCGATATGTCGCCACCCAGATCCGCCAAACTCTGGTTGAGTGCCTCAACCTGACGCGCGCTGTGAAATCCCATCTGCTCTCTCCCTGTCCTGCAACCCATTCCTTCACGCCAAAACGGATGTTTGGACGTCTAAACGTCTTTCTATCTTTATGAGAAAACGGATCAAAGTCAATACCGATTTGTCAGCGACAAGGGGGATTGCCGATTTTTTTATTTTGCAATTCAACCTAAGTAATGAGCGACCCCATCCCAAAATGCTGTCAGGCACGCTATGATGCGGGCGGATCGTCCTGGACGTTCTGAATCTGCGTGTGATTGTTTGGCCGGGTTTCCCGGCCTTTTTTTAACTTCTTTCCCCGCCTGCCGATAAGCAATTCAAGCGTTTGCAGGAGCCCCATCATGGAAGATCACCCCGGTTTTGCCACCGATCTGCTGTTCGATCGCTATCAGGGCGAGGTGACGGATCATGATGCGTTCTGGACCGTGCGTACCCCGGGCTCTCCAGACTACTACTTCGGCAACTACCTGTTGCTACCCACCCCCCCAAGCGATCGTGACAAGGGCTGGCTCGAGGCCAGTTTCGACAGGCTGATTGGCTGGGATCCCCGTATCCGCCACCGTACCTTCCAGTGGCCCCTCGCCGCAGGCCAGAACAGCCGGGTCGCCGGGTTCGTGGCGGCGGGATACCAATACATGGAGTGCGTGGTACTGGCGCTGAGTGCAATGGAATGGCAAGCCCCCACCGGCAGCGACCTGGCCCCGGCTCGCCCGTTCACCGCGGCGGACTGGGATCAGTGGCTCGCCTTCGAACTGGCAGAGCGGGATCCCGCCCATTCGGAGGAGCGCTATCTTCCCTATCTCTTGTCACGCCGCCAGCTCTATCAGGCCATGATCGATGACGGGCTCGGACAGTGGTGGGGGTTATGGCACCAGGATCAACTGGTTGCCAGCTGCGGACTCTTCTTCACCGGCCCCCTGGGACGCTTTCAACTGGTGCGCACGCACGCAGAGTGGCGAAACCAGGGGCTCTGTCGTCTGTTGCTGAGCCAGGTCGCACGCCAGGGACTGGCACGGGCCAGTTCGCTCATCATAGTGGCAGACGAGCACTATCACGCCCAGCGGGTCTATCGCACTCTGGGTTTCGTGCCGGTGGCCCGTATCGGCAGCCTGTGCCGCTTGCCACGGGAATGACAGGTCATCACGCAGATGCAAAACGGGAGGCCAAGGCCTCCCGTTCTTCATGGTGAACCATCAGGGCTGTGCCCCCTCCAGTTCGCTGGCGAGCGCCTCCTCCACTTCGGCAGGAGGCGCTGGAGCGACAGCTCCGGACACCGGTGCTGACGGAGGCTGGGTCGCGCTTGCTCCGGAGGGCGCTTGTCCATTCGGCACCACAGGAGCAGCAGGCTCGGTCCCGATGGCACCCGACGCAGGGACGGCAGGCACGCTCGCCTCACACTGACATTCCTGTCCCTTGCCCTGGTTGCCCTGATGGGGGGCATACCACCCTTTCAACCCCTGTTCCAGGCGATCGGCCGCCGCCTTGGGTGCCACGGTTCCCAGCAATACCTGCTGGCTCACCTCGGCCAGTTCATCCCCGAGCTTGGGAGTGCCGCGGGAGAGGATCTGGGTGGCAACCCGGATGGTGGAATCGCACTGATCCCGCCACTCCATCATCTCTCTGGCCGCCGGATTGGTGGCTTCAAAGAAGTGGTTGGAGAGCGAGAAGAAGCCGGGCAGCGAGTTGGTATAGAGCTCGGCAAACTGGGGAGTGGTCAGCCACTGCAGGAAGGTCATGGCGGCCTCCTTGTTCTTGCTGGCCGGATTCATCCCCATACCGATATCGGTGTGATCGGTGAAGAAACAGCCATCCCCCTGCTTTGCCACGGGCGGGCGCATGACACCGAAGTCCACCTTGCCGGTGAAGGGGGCGATCTCCCAGGATCCCGCCGCATAGAAGGCAGCCTTGCCCGAGGTGAAGAGCTCGTTGGTGGTGGCGTAGTCGCGGCTCTCGCCCCCCTCCCCCAGGTAGTCACGCCAGCGGGCCAGCTCCTCGAACACCTTGACGTATTGCGGGTTGTTGAAGCGCTCCTGGCCCCCGATCAGCGCCAATCGACCATCCTCCCCCTTCCAGTAGTTGGGGCCTATGTTCTGGAAACCGAGCTCGGAGGCAACCCAGCTCTCCGAGCCGCTCACGGCGAGGGGAACATAGCGACCATCCGCCTTCACCTTGTCCAGGGCTGCGAAGAATGCCTCGCGGGTCTGGGGTACCGTCAGCCCCAGCTCACTGAATATCTTCTTGTTGTAGAAGAAGCCGTGAATCACCGATGCCATGGGTACGCAGAAAGTCTGGGCGCCGCTGTCGGTCTGCCAGGGGGATTGGGCAAAGCTCGGGAAGTTCTCCATCCCCGCCATCTCGCTCAGCTCCACCAGATGGCCCGCCTTGAACAGGGCCAGGGAGTCGTCAAACGGGCGGCAGGTGATGAGATCCCCCGCCTTGCCCGCCTTGAGGCTGGCCCAAAGGGTCGGCATGTACTCGACGTTCTGCACCCCGTTGAATTTCACCTGAATACCCGGGTGGGCGGCCTCGAATGCAGGAATGATCTTCTGTTCCCACAAGGCCTTGTCATCTATGCGCCAGCTCTCTATCACCAGCTCGCTGGCCATCAGCTGGCCACACAACAGGAGACTCAGGGCCCCGATCCATTTGTTAGCCATAAGTCCTCCTACACCTTGAAATGGGCGATCAATTGCTGCTGCTTGGCGACCAGATCCGCCAGCACCTCACTGCTGCTGGCCGATTCCCGCGCCTCCCGCTCGGTCTCGTAAGCCACATCCGCAATGCCGGCGACATGACGGGCAACCCCCTGACTCACGGAGATCTGTTCCTGGGCGGCATGAGCCACCTGATCCGCCATCGCCTTGATGGCGCTCATCCGCTCGGCAATGGATTGCAGCGCCTCGTCCATCACCCGGGTCTGGGCCACGCAATCCTGGGTCTGCTCCTGGCTGCGTGCCATCACGGCCACCACGTGCTTGCTGGAACTTTGCAGGCTCTCGATCATGGCCTGGATCTCCTCGGTCGAGGTCTGGGTCCGGTTCGCCAGTGCCCGCACCTCGTCCGCCACAACTGCGAAGCCGCGACCGGCGTCCCCCGCCCGGGCCGCCTCGATGGCCGCGTTCAGCGCCAGCAGGTTGGTCTGCTCGGCGATGCTGCGGATCACGTCGAGGATGCTGCCGATGTTGTCGCTGAATTCCCCCAGCTTGTGGGTGATACCGACCGCCTCTTCCATGGCTCCCGCCAGTTGTTCGGTGATCTGGCGCGTAGTCGCCACTTGTTTGCGTCCGGCGCGGGCCTCTTCGTCCGCCAGGTCCACCTCGCGCTTGGTGCCGTCGGTGGAGCGCGCCACCTCAGTCGCACTCACCTCCAGCTCTGTGATGGCGGCAGCCACCTGATCGGTCTGGCTCTTCTGATCCTGTACCCGTGACATGGCTCGCTCGCTTATCTCGGCGGCGCGGCTCGCCTCGTCCACCAGATGGCGCGAGCCGGCATTGATCTGGGCGAGCAACTCGCCAGTCTTGTCTGCCAGGTATTGATGGAGCGGGTCAGGCTGCCGAACTCGCAGCGGCTCTGGTAGTCGATGCGCCGGGTCATGTCACCCGTGGCCATGCGATCCAGCTCCCGATCGATGAGTTGCAGCGGACGCTGGATGCTGCGGGCCGTGGTGTAACCGATGAGGAGCGCGGCGGCCGCGGAGATGGCAGACACGATCAGGATCCAGGCGCTGGCGCTGCTGACGGCGTCATCCGCCCCGACCCGGCTCGCGCTGGCAATGCTGCCCGCCGATTTGGCCATCTCGTCCAGCAGCGCCAGGCTGTTGACCAGACTGGTGTCGAGTTGCTGGTTCAGGGACTGCAGTGAGGCCGCCAGTTGCTGGCCATTGCGCATGGTCGCCAGCAACCCTTTCGGGCCTAGGGCCAGCTCCTGCATCCGATCGAGGTTGACGATGAAACGCTGCCTCACGTCATCGGGCACCTGCACCCGTTCGAGCCGTTTGCGTGCCATCTCGATATCCTTGCCGAGCACCTTCTCCAATTCATTGAGATCGGTCTTGGCATCGGCCCGGCGGATGTTTTTCAGATCCCGGGCAATGCCGGAGGTGATGAGTTCGGCCTTGTTGCGCATGGAGCGTTTGCTCGCGGTCTGCTGCAATAACAGGTCGGCGGCCCACTGGTAGGTATCTTCCAGCCGGATGAACGCCAGCTCCAGTTCATGGCGCCGATCGAGTGCGGCCACCCACTGACCGTGCTGGGTCAGCACCTGATCCGCCAACCCGTAGAACTCGCGGGTCGCCCCGTCGACCTGGCGGAACCGCTCGCTCGCCTCGGCCACCCCGTCAAACCGGGCCATCTCCTTGCTCTGGGCCAGGAAACGCTCCTGCTGCGCCTTGAACTGGCTGGCCAGTTGCGGCAACTGGGCCGCCTCCTCGCTGGTTCTGTAGGTGAGCACCCAGCGGTTGCTGTCCTGCAGTGCGCCCTTGAGCCCGGCGACCGCGATCACCAGGGGGGTGGCACGATCAGAAACCTGGGAGAGCCCCTCGTTGATCCCACGGATCTTCAAGATACTGATGAAGCCGAGCAGAACCAGCAACAACAGCATCAGCACGAAGCCGGCGATGATCCGCTGCACAATAGATAAACCCATGGAGGCATCCTCACTCGTTGGGGAAAGGGGTGAATGCCGAGGTTATCGGCAGCGGGATGCAATGGAATAGCGGTTCGTGACGCGATGGCGGGCCAGATCACAGTTGGCGTGACATGGCAGGCAGAAAAGGGCCCGAACAGAGCCGGGCCAAAGAGACATGCTTGTTGTCATGGCCGTGCACCGGCCACGTTTGTCATCAGAAGCGGTAACCGACGCCGAACATGAAGGCCACCGGATCGATGGAGGTGTTGATGGTGCCCACGGCGGTATGCACATCGGTATCGATGTCGATGAGCCAGGCAGAGGCGTTGACGAACCAGCGGTCATTGATCGCCATGTCCAGGCCCACCTGACCCGCCATCCCCCAGGAGGAGTCCACGCTCACATCCGTCCCCGCCAGGGCACCGCGCCCTTCCTCGTCGAAGAAGGTGGTGTAGTTGATACCGGCACCCACATAGGGGCGCACCTTGCTGTTGGCATCACCGAAGTAGTACTGCGCCATCAGGGTCGGCGGCAGGTGTTTGACCTTGGCGACCTCACCCAGGCCGGCAGTCGACACCGAGTGGGAGAAGGGGGTCGCGGCCAGCAGCTCGACACCCCAGTTGTCCGTCAACATGTAGGAGAGGGTCAGACCAAGCTGCATGTTGCTGTCGATCTCCAGCTCGCCCGTCCCCAGCACGTTGTCACTGCTGGTCTGGGGAGAGACGAACGCCAGACCACCACGGACCAGGATGTCACCGGCCTGATGTGCCATGGCGACGGGGGAAGCAAATGCGGCTGCGATTAACAGAGGAAGGATCTTTTTCATCACATTATTCCTTTTTTGTTTTCTTTCTATGTTGCAAGCCCGAAAACTATAAAAGGATGTGAATGGCCGGTTATTGATTTAGCTCAATAGTTATCAAGAAATAGATAGATGTACACGGCAGCTTTGATTGGACAATCAAACCGCAGATGAAAATAAAAAGTCATTAAAATACATTATGATACCTTAAATTACCGCATCATCATGAAATGTAAAATACCAATTAAATACACCTTAAACATCTTCATATCACCTTTCAATTGTTGTTTAATTATGCCCCAGGGTGAGAGCGTGAACATTTTGTTAAATTTCACCCAGTTTTTTGAGACCCGCATTGAGTACCGTTTCCAGATATTCACTGCTCATTCCTGCGATTTTTTGCTTCCGTCTTACGCTCGCCTTGC
>NZ_PQLN01000115.1:0-11371 GCF_002919855.1 Aeromonas sp. ASNIH8
TGAGCATTATAACGAACACCACCCGCACAGCGCCTTGGGATACCGTTCACCCCGGGAATTTCTGCGCAGTCGGGTATCACAATCCTAAGCGGGAAAAAGTGTCTGGACCTATGGGGTCAAATCCAGTGATTGAGAGGGATCTCTCTCATGCATAGGGGAAACACTGAAATCACAAGAAGGCGAATCTGTGCCAATCACTATGCCTCCCCCCAGCACGCCTTTGGCCTCGATGCAGGTATTGCCCGCTCTACCTATAAAAATGCCGGCGCTGGGCCGGCATTTCCATCAGAGGATACGCAACTCTGGCGGCACCTCGAATACTACGTTTTCCTCGCGACCAGGGTGTTCTGTCACTATCTTGCCCCCCAACTCGCGCAGACGGGCGATGACGTTCTGTACCAGCACATCGGGGGCAGAGGCCCCTGCAGTCACCCCGATACGCTCGACCCCTTCCAGCCAGGGGGACTCAATCATGGAGGCATCGTCGATCAGGTAGGCTCGCGCCCCCACTTTCTCGGCCAGCTCCCGCAGGCGGTTGGAGTTGGAGGAGTTGCGCGACCCCACCACCAGCATGGCATCCACCAGCCCGGCCATCTCCCGCACCGCGTCCTGACGGTTCTGGGTGGCATAACAGATGTCGTCCTTGCGCGGCCCCTGGATCTTGGGGAAGTGCTTGCGCAGCGCATCGATGACGTCCGAGGTCTCATCCACGCTCAGGGTGGTCTGTGTCACGAAGCAGAGGTCATCCGGGTTCTTCACCTTGAGCCTGGCCACATCCTCCGGCGTCTCCACCAGATACATGCCCCCTTCCGGATTCTCGTACTGCCCCATGGTGCCGATCACCTCGGGGTGGCCCGCGTGACCGATGAGTACGGCCTCGGATCCCTTGCGACTGGCACGATGGACTTCCATGTGCACCTTGGTCACCAGCGGACAGGTGGCATCGAATACCTTGAGAGCACGGGACTTGGCCATCTCGCGCACCGTCTTGGCCACGCCATGGGCGGAGAAGATGACGATGCTGTCGTCCGGCACCTCGTCCAGTTCCTCGACGAACACGGCTCCCGCCTCCTTCAGCTTGTTCACCACATAGCGGTTATGCACCACCTCGTGACGGACATAGATGGGGGCACCGAACTTCTCCAGCGCGCTCTCGACGATGCTGATGGCACGGTCGACACCGGCGCAGAAGCCACGCGGGTTAGCCAGCAGAATATCCATCAGTGAACCTTCTCCTCGTCATCAACCCCCAGGATCTCCACCTCGAAGGTGACGGTGTGACCGGCCAGGGGGTGGTTGAAATCGACCGTAACCGACATCCCTTCCACCGCCCGGATGATCCCGGGCAGCTCGCTGCCGTTGGGCTGGTCGAACAGTATGATGGTACCTACCTTGGGCTCTACATCTGCACCGAACTTGGCGCGGTCGAGATGGTAGATGTTATCGGGGTTGGAGAGGCCGAAGGCCTCTTCCGGCACCAGGGTGAAGCTCTTGCTCTCCCCTGCGCGCAGCCCCAGCAGGCATTGCTCGAAGCTCGGCGTCAGACTGCCGTCTCCCATCCGCAGACGGGCCGGCTTGCCGTGCAGCGCCGTGCTGTCGGCCACCGAGCCGTCTTCCAGTTTGATAGAGAAATGGAACAGCACGCTGCTGTCCGCAGCAATCGACTGGCTCATGAGGTCGCGTCCTGTTTTTTCTCGCCACGGAAGCCATCCAGCACGATCATGGCGGCACCGATGAAGATGAAGCTGTCCGCCAGGTTGAACGCCGGCCAGTGGGCACGCTGCCAGTAGAAGTCGAGGAAGTCGACCACATGGCCCAGCACCAGCCGGTCAAACACGTTGCCGAGCGCCCCGCCGATGATCAGGCTGTAGGCGATACCGCTCCAGCGCTGGGTCACCGACTGCTTGCGCAACCAGTGGATCAGCAGGCCGCAGATGGCAAACGCCAGCAGGGCGAAGAACCAGCGCTGCCAGCCCCCCTGATCGGCCAGGAAGCTGAAGGCCGCCCCCTTGTTGTAGACGTGGACCAGGTTGAAGAAGGGGGTGATCTCCACCCCCGGATAGCCAAACGGCAGCAGCTTGACCACGGCGAGCTTGCTCGCCTGGTCCAGTACGAAGGCCAGCACCGCCAGCCACAGCCAACGCAGGCCGGTTTTGTTGTTCATCTCGTTCTGAGTCATGTTCATCAGGCAAATTGACGCGTTTCGCCGTCACCCTCGACGTTGGTGACACAGCGGCCACAGATCTCTTCGTGACCGGCTATGGTGCCCACGTCTTCCACATGGTGCCAGCAGCGGTCGCACTTGGCGGCGGCTGACTGGGCCACGCTCAGCCACAGGTCGTCGCGCTCGGTCGCCACGGCGTCTGCCGGGGCGGCATCGGCGCTGACCACCCTGGCCTTGGAGGTGAGCAGCACGAAGCGCAGCTCATCGGCCAGGGCGTTCAGGCGGGCAGCCAGTTCCGGCTTGGCGAACAGGGTCAGCTCGGCCTGCAGGGAGCCACCGATGCGCTTCTCGCCACGAGCCACTTCCAGCGCCTTGTTCACTTCACCGCGCACGGCGAGGATCTCGGCCCAGAACTCGTCGTTCAGCACTTCGCCCGCTTCCAGCCCGAACAGGCCGTCGTACCACTCCTCGGTGAACACGAACTCGCCACGCTCACCTGGCAGCAGCGCCCAGATCTCGTCGGCGGTGAAGCTCATGATGGGCGCCATCCAGCGCACCATGGCCTCGGCGATATGATAGAGGGCGGTCTGGCAGGAGCGACGGGCCAGGCTGTCAGCCTTGGCGGTGTACTGACGGTCCTTGATGACGTCCAGATAGAAGGAACCCATCTCGATGGAGCAGAACTGCATCAGCTTCTGGGTCACGCCGTGGAAGTTGTACTCGTCGAACGCAGTCACGATCTCGGCCTGTACCGCCTTGGCACGGCCCACGGCCCAGCGATCCACCACCACCATGTCGGCAGGCGCCACCATGTCGGTCGCCGGATTGAAGCCGTTCAGGTTGGCCAGCAGGAAGCGGGCGGTGTTGCGGATGCGACGATAGGCGTCGGCCGAGCGCTTGAGGATCTCGTCGGAGACGGTCATCTCGCCGGTGTAGTCGGTGCTGGCGACCCACAGACGCAGGATGTCGGCACCCAGCTTGTTCATCACGTCCTGCGGGCTGACCACGTTGCCGATGGACTTGGACATCTTGCGACCCTGGCCATCCACGGTGAAACCGTGAGTCAGCACCTGGTTGTAGGGGGCCTTGTCTTTCATGGCCACGCCGATCATGAGCGACGACATGAACCAGCCACGGTGCTGGTCGGAACCTTCCAGATACATGTCGGCTGGCTTGCCGTTGAATTCGGGACGGGCATCGACCACGGAGGCATGGGTGGAGCCGGAGTCGAACCAGACGTCCAGGGTGTCGGGCACCTTGTCGTACAGGTCGGCGTCGGCTCCCAGCAGTTCGGCCTTGTCCAGATCCCACCAGGCCTGGATGCCGGACTGCTCGACCCGCTTGGCCACCTCTTCCATCAGGCGGACGGAATCCGGGTGCAGCTCCTGGGTATCCTTGTGAACGAACAGGGAGATGGGCACGCCCCAGGTACGCTGACGGGAGATGCACCAGTCGGGACGATTCTCGACCATGGCCTGAATGCGGTTCTTGCCCCAGGCCGGCACCCAGCCGCTCTGGCCGTGCTGGGCAATGCCCTCTTTCTCGATGCGCTCGATCTCTTCGAGGGCACGCTTGCGCAGACCCTTCTGCTCCATGCTGATGAACCACTGCGGGGTGGCACGGAAGATGATCGGGGTCTTGTGGCGCCAGCAGTGCGGGTAGGAGTGGTTGAACACCTTGTGGTGAAGCAGGGCGCCGCGCTCGGTCAGCACCTCGACCACGGAGGCGTTGGCCTTAAACACGTGCTGGCCGGCAAACAGCTCGGTATCCGGCAGATAGACGCCGTTGCTGCCCACCGGGTTGGCCACTTCCAGGCCGTACTTCTGACCGACCACGAAGTCTTCCTGACCGTGGCCAGGGGCGGTGTGCACGGCGCCGGTACCGGCGTCCAGGGTGACATGGTCACCCAGCACCACGGGAACATCGAAGTGGTAGAAGGGGTGATTGAAGCGCAGCAGCTCGAGCGCCGCGCCCTTGGCGTAGCCCAGGTTGTGGAACTTCTCGATGCCGGCCCTGTCCATCACGTCCTTGACCAGCTCGGCGGCCAGGATCAGGCGCTCGGGATGCTCGCCCTCCACCTGCACCAGGGCGTAGTCCAGATCGGCGTGCATGGCGATGGCGCGGTTGGCCGGCAGGGTCCAGGGGGTGGTGGTCCAGATCACGGCAGAGATCACGCCCTTGCCGGTGTGGCCTTCGGCGCAGTCAAACTTGGCGGCGACGGCAGCATCGTCGACGGCCTTGAAGCGCACGTCGATGGAGGGGGAATTTTTGTCGTAGTACTCCACTTCGGCCTCAGCAAGCGCGGAGCCGCAATCGGTACACCAGTGCACCGGCTTGGAGCCTTTGTGCAGGTGGCCGTTTTCAACGATCTTGGCCATGGAGCGGATGATGTTGGCTTCGGTGCCAAAATCCATGGTCAGGTAGGGGTGTTCCCAGTCACCCAGCACGCCCAGACGGATGAAGTCGGTCTTCTGCGCTTCGATCTGGGTCTTGGCGTATTTGCGGCACTCGGCTCGGAACTCGGCGGCGGAAACCTTCTCGCCCGGCTTGCCGACCATGCCTTCCACTTTCAGCTCGATGGGCAGACCGTGGCAATCCCAGCCCGGCACATAGGGGGAATCGAAGCCAGAAAGGCCTTTGGACTTGATGATGATGTCTTTGAGGATCTTGTTGACCGAGTGACCGATGTGAATGCTGCCGTTCGCATAGGGGGGGCCATCGTGCAGAATGAAAGAAGGCTTACCCGCTTTGGCGCGGCGAATGGCGCCGTAAAGATCCTGATCGTACCAACGTTTCAACATGTTGGGTTCGCGTTTGGCCAGATCGCCACGCATCGGAAACTCGGTTTCCGGCAGATTCAGGGTGTGTTTATAGTCGCTCATCAGTCCTGGGTTCCCTTCTTTTCTAAAAGAGTGCTGGGTAAATGAAATTGTGGCAGCCCGAACCAGGCTCGGGCCGCCAGGGCATCTCGTTCGATCTGCTCTTTCAAGGCGGTGAAAGAGTCAAATTTCTGCTCTTCGCGCAGCTTGTGGCGAAGCAGCACCTTGACCTGCTGACCATATAGATCACCAGAAAAATCAAATAGATGTACTTCCAATCTGGCTTGTGTACCGCTCAAGGTCGGACGTACACCCACATTGGCGACACCGGGGAAAGTCTTGCCGGAACATATCACTTCCACCGCAAACACGCCACCGACCGGGACAACCTGGCGTTTGAGGGCCAGATTCGCGGTGGGAAAACCTATGGTGCGCCCCAGCTTGTCGCCGTGGGCCACCCGACCGCTGATGGCATAGGGGCGACCGAGCATCAGCTCCACCTCCGCCATGCGCCCGGCCCTGAGGGCCTCGCGCACCAGGGTGCTGCTGACCCGCTGGCGGGAAAGCTGGAAACTCTGGGTGCTGATCACCTCGAACCCGAAGCGCCGACCGGCCTCCTCCAGCAGGTGGAAGTCCCCTTCCCGCCCCTTGCCGAAGCGAAAATCGTCGCCGACCACCAGATAGTGCACGCCGAGTTTCTCCACCAGCAGTTGCTCGATGAAGGTGCAGGCCGCCTGCTCGGCAAAACGATGGGTGAAACGCACGCAGAGCATGCGATCGATCTGCATTCCCTTGAGGGCTTCGTACTTCTCCCGCCAGCGGCTGAGGCGGGCGGGCGCGGCACTGCCCGCAAACAGCTCCAGCGGCTGGGGTTCGAACAACATGACGCAGGCGGGCAGGCCAAGTTGGGCTGCCTTCTCCTGCAAGCGGGCCAACACCGCGTGGTGCCCCTGATGAACCCCATCGAAGTTGCCTATGGTCAATACACAGCCCCGGTGACGGGGCTTGATATTGTGAATGCCGCGAATAAGCTCCATCAGTGCCTTGTGCGTTGCTGCCATGGAAATCGGCGGATTATATATCAGGCAGCAGGCAGGGTCAGCCCTGCCGTTGACCCGATTTCAGCTATCCGACGCCATGGAGACGGGGTTGCTCCCTATTGGCGATCTGATTTCAGGTGTCTTGGCCGGATGCCCAGCGCCAGCAGGACTATCCCGTACAGCGCCCCGCCAAGGCAGAGCAGCAGGGTCAGCTCCAGGCTGGCCTTGCCCATGCTCCAGGCGCCCCACTGGGCGAGGTCCGGCGACAGATAGGCCAGAAGCCCCCCCATCAGCACAGTGGCGGCCAGCAGCTTGAGGCAGAACACCCCGGTGTTGCGGGAGGGGCGGTAGACGTTCTGCTGATAGAGCCCCTTGAACAGCAGGGCCGCGTTCAGGGTGCCGGAGCAGGCGGTCGCCAGCGCCAACCCCACGTAGCCGAGCGGATAGATGAAGAGGAGGTTGCACACCATGTTGGCCACCATGGCCATGATGCCGATGCGCACCGGGGTCTTGGTGTCCTGACGGGCGTAGTAGCCCGGTGCCAGCACCTTGATCAGCATCAGGGAGAGCAGGCCTGTGGTGGACGCCAGCAAGCTGGCGCTCGACATGCTCACCTCGTGCAGGCCGAACTCGCCGCGCATGAAGAGCACTCGCAGTATGGGCTCGCGCAGCACGGCGATCCCCACCATGGCGGGCAGGCCCAGCAGCATCACCATGCGCACCCCCCAGTCCATGGTGCGGGAGAAATCCGCCGGATCCGCGTCCACATGCTTGCGGGCCAGGGCCGGCAGGATCACGGTGCTGATGGCCACGGCAAAGAGGCCGAGGGGAAACTCCAGCAGCCTGTCCGAGTAATAGAGGTAGCTGATGGCACCTGTGGCCAGGAAGGAGGCCAGCATGGTGTTGATCAGCAGGTTGATCTGGCTGACCGAGACACCGAACAGGGCGGGGATCATCAGGGTGCGGATCTTCACCACCCCGGGATGGTGCCAACCCCACTTGGGCCAGACCAGCATGTTGAGCTGGCGCAGGAAGGGGTACTGGAACAGGAACTGCACCAGGCCGCCGAGGAAGACACCGATGGCCAGCGAGATCTCGGGGCGATCCAGCAACGGCGCTATCCACCATGCCGCCCCTATCATAGTGACGTTGAGAAACACCGGCGTGAACGACGAAACCGCGAAGCGCCCGAAGGTATTGAGGATGGCTCCCGCCATGGCGGTGAAGGTGATGAACCAGAGATAGGGGAAGGTGATCTTGAGCATCAGGCTGGCCAGCTCGAACTTCTCCGCCGCCGGGCCATCGTGCAGCCAGTCCCAGAACCAGCCCCATCCGAACAGGGCCGTCAGGACGCCTGAACCCAGCACCCCGAGCAGGGTCACTACGGTGACGATACCGCCGAGGGTACCTGCCACCGCGGCCAGCAGATCGCGCAGCGCCTGCTCGTCACCGTTTTTCTTGTATTCCGTCATCACGGGGACGAAGGCCTGGTTGAACGCCCCTTCGGCAAACAGGCGGCGCAAGAAGTTGGGAATGCGATTGGCGAAGAAGAAGACGTCTGCGGCCACCCCGGCACCGAGCAGATTCGCGATGACCACATCGCGCACCAAGCCCATCACACGGGATGCCAGCGTCATTCCGGACACTATCATGCCGGATTTGATCAATTTCTTACTCAAGACGAGGCCTCTGGAACTGTCGGAAAGAAAAGAATGCTGTTAGAATCGGCCGACAGTTTAACCGTCTCCCATCTGACACACCACCGGGGGGCGGTGTTTATTTGCACAAATCATTTGACAATATGTGGTTGGGAAGGCATATTTCCGGGCCTTTTCAATACACTCGCTAAGACAGTTTTAGGAGTTTTACCTTGGCTAACATCAAATCTGCTAAGAAGCGTGCTCTTCAGTCAGAGAAACGTCGTCAGCACAACGCCAGCCGTCGTTCCATGACCCGTACCTACCTGAAGAAAGTGATCGCTGCCATCGCCTCTGGCGACAAGGCTGCTGCCACTGCCGCTTTCGCTGTTGCTCAGCCGATCATGGATCGTATGGCGACCAAAGGCCTGATCCACAAGAACAAAGCTGCTCGTCACAAGAGCCGCCTGTCTGCCCAGATCAAAGCCATGGCTTAATCAGCATCCGCTGATGAAAGCTGAAAAAACCGGCCTTAGTGCCGGTTTTTTATTTGGGCTCGCTGCAATACAGCCTGTGCAACAATCCGATCATCTCGCGTACCTCAAGGCTGCGCAGGGAATAGTAGACCGTCTGGGCCTCCTTCCTCGTCGCCACCAGCTCATCGCGCCTCAACACGGCCAGATGTTGTGACAGGGCCGACTGACTCAGTCCCAGCCGCTCATTGAGTTCCCCCACCGACAACTCCCGCTCCAGCAACTGACACAGAATGAACAGTCGCCGCTCGTTGGCCAGCGCCTTGAGCAGGGTGACGGCACGCCCGGCATTCGCCTCCATCTCTTCCAACTGCATCTCATCCCCTCTCCTGCAAGACAGCCATCATAACCCCGACCTCGACGATTTAAAAAGACAGGCTCGCCGGTTGAATGGCGGTGAAATCCTCCTGCCCGGCAAAGAGGAAGGAGAATTCACTCTCGCACACCCGTTTCACCGCCGGATGCTGGATCATCCGCTCGGCGAAGATGACGTAGTACTCCTCCATCAGATCCTGGGTCTCTCCCAACAGCATCACCTCCTCCCCCTCCAGAATCTCCTCCCGGTAGATGGTCGGTGCCATGAAGATGCCCTGATTGAAGAAGCCGAACGCCTTCATCAGGGCCGCATCGTCGAACTCCCCCAGGATGCTGGGAGAGATGCCCTGTTGCTCGAACCATTGGGTCAACTGGCGACCCATGGCGGTACGGCGACCGGGAATGAGCAGCTTGCGCTCCTCCAGACAGGCGGGAAAGGGTTTTTCGGGCAGCGGCGCCTTGCAGAAGAAGCTGACGCCACAGCCTCCGAGCCGCTTGGAGAGCAGCCCGGCATGCTGGCTGGAGTCCACCGGGCAGTCGGAGAGGATCATGTCGAGCTTGTGCTCGCTCAACTGCTCCAGCAACAACTCGTGAGTCGACTCGAAGCAACGCAGGTGGATGGAGCCGTCGTTCGGGATGACGGAGAGCAGTACCCGGCTGGCGAGGCGCTTGGAGAGCGCATCGGCGATGCCGACGTCGAACAGGACCTGGCTCTCCTTGCGGTAGTTGACGATATCCAGCATCTCGTAGGAGAGGCTGAACATCTTGTCGGCATAGCGGAACACCAGCTGGCCAAGCTCGGTGGCTTCGAGAGATCTCCCTTTTCTGATCAACAACTTACCACCGAGGCGCTGCTCGAGCAGCTTTATCTGGCCGGTGACGGTCTGGGGGGTCAGGAAGAGGGCTTCCGCCGCCTGCGTGACGGAGCCCTTCTTCTGCGTCATCCAAAAATAGTAGAGGTGATTGTAATTAAGGTGTGACATCCGATGGGGTTCCCGCGCCAGGCGGGCTCCGGTAGCAGCTGAGTTCAACCGCCAGAATGTCATACATGTCGCTGATCGAGTCAACCTTGTTCGCGTCGAACTGCGCCTGCAGATGGGCCTTGAGGCGAACGGGATCCGGCATCCGCTCGGAGCAGTAGCGCTTGTTGGACTGCTTGACCCGCTCGCCGGCCCGGCTGCTCAGGGCCCGCTCGGCGAAAGTCTCGCCAAACCGTGCCTTGGCCTGCTTGTCCCCCAGCATCAGGGCGCTGTCGACCACCCCGTTGAGATAGGCCGAACAACCGGCCGAGGCCGCATCCTGCTGGCAATCGGCCAGCCCGTTTCCCCAGACCACAGGACTCGCCAGCATGACTAACCATCCGAGTCGTTTCATAACCCCTCCGTGCTTTGATTCGCCTCCCGATTGGGCAGCGCCATCCGCAGGGCGATATAACCGGTCACGGCCGCCAGGGTGGACCCCGCCAGGATCCCGAGGCGCGAGTAGCTGCCGTAGTCCAGTCCGCCATGCTCGAACGCCAGCGACGCGATGAACATCGACATGGTGAAGCCGATGCCACACAGGATGCTGACGGCAAAGATTTGTCTGAAGTTCACTCCTTGCGGCAGCTGGGCGACACCGGTTTTCACCGCCAGCCAGCTGATGGTGAAGATCCCGAGCGGCTTGCCGACGAAGAGGCCCAGTATGATGCCCATGGGAAGCGGGTTGAGCAGGGCCGAGAGATAGATCCCCTCCAGAGAGACCCCCGCATTCGCAAAGGCGAACAGTGGCAGGATCAGGAAGGCGCTCCAGGGGTGCAGCACATGCTCCAGATGCTTGAGCGGTGACGCATAGCGCTTGCCGTTCAGCGGGATCATAAAGCCCACCACCACACCGGCCAACGTCGCGTGGACGCCGGACTTGAGCACCGCGACCCAGAGCACCAGCCCCACCAGCATGTAGAGGCCAATTCTGTCCTCACCACGGCGGTTCATCCACAGCAGGGTCAAGGTGGCCACCACACCTATCGCCAGCGCGGTCAGCGACAACTGCTGGGTATAGAACAAGGCGATGATGATGATGACCCCCAGGTCATCCATGATGGCCAAGGCCAGCAGGAAGACCTTGAGGCTGGTCGGTACCCGCTTGCCCAGCAATGCCATCACCCCGAGGGCGAAGGCGATGTCGGTCGCGGCCGGGATGGCCCAGCCAGCCCGGGTGGCCTCGTCCCCGTAGTTGAAGAGGCTGTAGATGAGCGCGGGGGCCAGCATGCCGCCCACGGCGGCAATGGCCGGGAAGGTGGCCTGCACCCGGGAGGAGAGCGCCCCCTCCAGCATCTCGCGCTTCACTTCGAGGCCGACCAGCAGGAAGAAGATCGCCATGAAGCCGTCGTTGATCCAGAGCAGCAGCGGCTTGTTGATGTCGAGAGCCGCGATGCGAACCTGCACCTCGGTATTGAGGAAGCTCTGATAGTGCTGCGCCAGGGCCGAGTTCGCCAGGCCCATGGCCAACAAGGCGGCCAGGATCAGAATTATTCCGGAAGCGGACTCCAGTTTGAGAAAACGCTTGAATACATCGCTCATGTCTAACTACCCGTAAAATTGCATCTTTTCAGTCTAGGGGTCGAGTAGTTCAATGAAAAATCGTTTCTAACAGCCAGTAACAACGAAAAAACCGAAGGCAAAATGGATTGTGTCTGCTATAAGCACCGTCTTCCCCTCCCCTTCCCCCCAGTTCCTCACGCCAAAAAATGCATAATACCAATCAGATTAAAGATGTGATCTAATTGCTCTATTCTGGTTTCACTGTACTCAGTATGTCCGATCCAATCGATTTCTTGGCCCTCGCCAAGGCAGAAACCAACGCCAGGAAACGCATGCGATTC
>NZ_PQLN01000116.1:0-11363 GCF_002919855.1 Aeromonas sp. ASNIH8
CGGCCAAGCGATTGGGCCGCTGCCCGCAGGAGTGGCTGAGGGCAGTTGTCAGGTCCTGCATCGAGAAAACCGACTACCCGTTCCCGGAGGAGTTGGTGCTGTCAACACCGTCCCGGTGAACGGTTACGATCAGGCTTTGGTTTTATCACCATAGCTATATTGATAATATCCGTAATTACCGTAATAACTGCTGGCTTTCTTTTCTACCGCGTTGAGCAGAATACCCTTGATGACCACACCATTTTGCTCGAAGCGACGAATCGCCACTTCCACCTCTTTCACAGCCGTCTTGGCAAAACGAGCCACCAACAAAGACGCCCCGACATGCTGGCCGACGATGGCCGCATCCGTGACCGCCAGGATCGGCGGGGAGTCGACAATGACAAAGTCGTAATGTTCAGCGGCCCAATCCAGCAGCGCTTTGAAGCGAGGGTGCATCAGCAATTCTGAGGGGTTAGGTGGCACTGCGCCACGACAGACAAAATCGAGCCCGTCAAAGCCAGTCTTGCTGATCACCTGCATCATCTCACTTTGACCCGCCAGATAGGCGCTCAAACCAGCCCCCATCTCTTGCCCCATGACTTTCTGCATATAGCCCTTGCGCAAGTCCGCATCGATGACCAGCACCTTCTTGCCACCCATGGCCAAGGTGGCAGCAAAGTTGGTCGACACGAAGGTTTTACCGAGACCAGGACCAGGGCCCGAGATCATTACGATGTTGTTTTTGGCCTCCATCATGGCGAAATGCAGGCTGGTACGCAGACTGCGCAGCGACTCCATTGCCAGATCGGCCGGATTACGGGCGGCCAGCAAGGCTTCATTGAGTGACATCGCCTGGCGCCGCTTTTTCTTCTGCTGCTGCTCTATCTTGGCCTGATCTTCGGAATAGGGAATAGTGGCGTACACGGACAGCCCCATTTCTTCCAACTGTTCGGGGCTCTCGACACCACGGTGGAATGCCGCGCGCACCAGGATAAGGCCCACTGACAACATGCCTCCAAGCAGCGTCGCCAGCACCACGATCAGCGGCTTCTTGGGCTTGACAGCCCGGGTTTCGACTGCTGCATCATCGATGATACGCACATTGCCGATGGTCCCCGCCTTCATGATATTGAGCTCTTGCTGCTTGTTGAGCAGCTGGACGAAGATCTCCTGGCCCACTTGCACATCACGGGTCAATCGCAAGATGTCCTGCTGGGTTTTCGGCAGGCGCTTGATCGACTTGTTGATATTGTTCTTGGTGTTGATCAGAGTCTGGCGCTTCTCCATCAACGCGATATAGGCCGGATGCTGACGGGTATAGAGCTGTTGCAACTCGGCTTCACGGAAGGTCAACTCATTGAGCTGTTTCTCAATCCCGACCATGGTGTCCAGTGCAGCTTTCGCTTCGAGCGACAGATCAACCGACTCGTTCTGTTGACGATACGTATTGAGCAGCTCTTCCGAACGGTTCAAGTCATCTTTGACCTGGGGAAGATGGGTCTGCAGGAAATCCAGGCTCTTCTGGGCTTCTTCAGTCTTGCGCAGCACGTTCTGCTGGAGATAGTTCTGGCTGATGTTATCGAGCACAGCGCGAATGCGCCCCTTGTCTTCCCCTTCCAGCGCCAGGGAGATGATCCCGGTATTCTTGCCCTTCTCGCTGACCTGAAGATCCCGCTGCAGCTCGCCAATCACATCCAGCAACGGCTGCTTGACCAGGGTAAATTCCTGGCCATCTTGTGCGGCAACGTCTGCGACGAGCAGGGTCACATCCTCTTTTTCGAGTAGCTTGCCCACCTGTCCTTCGAGCACCCGACCTTCCACCGCCAGGGTAAAACGGTTTTCTCCGGTCAAGGTCAAGGTGAAGGGAGTACCAATCAGCTCGGGTGCCACCTCAAAACGACTAATCGCCATCTTGGGATAGGGCTGACCCATCAGACGAGACACACCGCGGCCAATCAGCGGGAAGAAATCGGGGGCCACCACGGTATCAAGGTGGAGCTCTTGTACTGTGCGGCCAAGCACCATGCGAGAGGTCAAGAGTTCTATCTCGGCGGCGGCATCAGCCTGTTCGCCACCCAGCACATCGGCCATATCACCGAGAAGAGCGGTGCCGCTGGCCTTTTTCTCCACTTGCAGCAGGGCATTGGCCTTGAAGACAGGTGTTGCCAACAAGGCGTAAGCAACACCCATCACCATAAAGAAGCCGGTGATACTCACAATCCACCAACGGCCATCGATCAGGTAGCCCAGCAGGCGTCCCAGATCGATCTCATCGTTCTCCACCGCGGCACTGTTTTGCCGGGACGAAACAGAAGAAGTCGTCATTACACAGAGTCCATTTTTATTGTCAGATAAACCCGAACACAGACACAGGCTGTGGTTACAGTTTTTTCACCCAGCCATCGGCGCCACGCACCAGCAACTGATAAACGTGCTCGTAGGCTTCCCGGCTGAGGCGATAGGGATCTGGCACCTCGCACTCCCCCAGCCAGTGGCCAAAGAGCATGGTCTTGCCGCGGGCGCCAGGATCAATGGCGGTCACGGCGGAAATATGCCCTTTCTCCATGACAAGGATGAGATCGGCCTCCTGGCACAACGCGCGGTTAAGCTGACGCGCAACATGCCCTTCCAGCGAGACCCCATGTTGCTGGGCTACTTCGCTAGCGACCTGATCGGCAGGCTTGTCGACCAGGGCGCTCACTCCGGCAGAACGGATATCACGGCCGGGCAAACGCTCCCGCAGCAGACGCTCACCCGTCGGGGAACGACATATATTGCCCACACACACGACGAGAATTTTCTCAAACATATTACTGTCACTCTTTCATCTTCAACCCGATGCCAAGGGCCCCGAGTCAATATCCATTGAGCGTTACCAGTTGCGAACCCGCAACATACCTTCCGTCAACTCGTTAAAGCCATTGATGGAGGGAACCAACTGACTCAACACGCGGTTCCAGCGCGTCACAGGTGCGGTTGTCACATACACAACGTCATAGGGTTGCAACGCAAACTCCGTCCCCATCACCAGCGCAGTGGCGTCACTCAAATCAAGTTGATAGATGGCGGCTTTCTGCTGTGACTTGCCTGCCGGGCGCAATACGAAAATCCCTGTGGCATTGGCAGCATTCTGGTTCAACCCCTCGGCACTGCTCAGGGCTTCCGTCAGGCTCATTCCCTCACGACCAATGGTCAAGGTTGAAGCCTTGTTGACTTCCCCCATGACAAACACTTTCTGGGCATCATTGCGCGGCACATAGAGCATGTCGCCATCGCGCATCAGCTGGTTGTGAGAGAGGTCGCCATACTGCAAGAGATCCTGCAGCGACAGCGGGTATTCCTTGCCCTGGCGAGTCAGGACCACATGGTGCCAATCTGCCGTCGGGCTCAAGCCCCCGGCCAGATTGAAGGCATCGAGCAGCGTCATCGGCACATTGGTGATGGGCTGCGCGCCAGGTTTGGCTACTTCGCCGGAGATGTAGACCTTCTGGGAGCGGAAAGCGGCAATGCTGACATCGACCTGTGGGCTTTCAATAAACTGAGCCAACCGCTTGGCAATATCCACACGGATTTCAGATACCGTTTTTCCCACCACGGCGACCTTGCCGATATAGGGGTAGAAGATGGAGCCATCCGCATGTACCCAGTTACCCGCCTCGCTCGCGCTGCGGTAGGAGCCAGCAGGAATGGTCAACTCCGGGTGATCCCACACCGTCACATTGAGGATGTCGCCAACCCCGATACGGTACTCATAACTGCTGATCTGGCGATTGAGCTCAGGGTTGGCCTTGCCCACCACAGGCGCCTTGCGTAACTCGCTGACCAGTGCTGGCGTCACCGGGTAGACATCGGCCAGTTGATCAACATCAACCGTTCCGGTAGCCACCTCGGTCTTGCCGCTGGTTGAAAGATTGGTACCCGGCACCACAGTACATGCACTGAGCAGAGCCACGGCCGACAACAGAGGGATGAGCTGAATCCTTTTCACTTCCACACCTTATTTAGCTTGCCATCAAAAACTGACTGGAAAAAATCGCTGTATGATAGCGGAGTTCAGGGAAAATCATGAGGAATATTTACCAAGAAAAACGGATAGATCGTCTGAAGACACAAGGCATCAAGCACGAAGTAACCACATGCATAACATGCCCATCAACAACCCCCAACCCAATCGCTTCATATATCGGGTCATGACCCTGCCTGGTCCAGTGGCAGGGTGCCATGATGAAAACATGATGGACGATCCGATATGAGCGACCTTGATAAACGCGCCATGACAGACTGCCCGCAAAGGGCAGCCTGTGTCAGGGATTAATCACTACCAAACAGATCTCGGGTATATACCTTGTCCATGACATCACTCAGCTCATCGACCATGCGGTTTGCCAGAATCACATCGCAGCTTGCTTTAAATTCGGCAAGATCAGTCATTACCCGGGAATGGAAGAATTCGGATTCTGTCAGACTAGGTTCATAGACCACCAGTTCAATGCCTTTGGCCTTGATCCGTTTCATGACCCCTTGAATGGCAGAGGCACGGAAATTGTCCGACCCCGCTTTCATCACCAGTCGATAAACACCGACACGGGATGGATTTTTACGGATCACCGAATCGGCAATGAAATCCTTGCGTGTGGTATTGGAGTCCACAATGGCACGGATCAGGTTATTGGGAACATTGTTGTAGTTCGCCAACAACTGCTTGGTGTCTTTTGGCAGGCAATAGCCACCATAACCAAAGGAGGGGTTGTTGTAATGGCTGCCAATACGTGGGTCGAGGCCGATGCCATCAATCACCTGCCGACTGTCCAGCCCGTGCAGTTGGGCATAGGTATCGAGCTCGTTGAAAAATGCCACTCGCATCGCAAGGTAGGTATTGGCAAACAGCTTGATCGCCTCTGCTTCTGTGCTGTCAGTGAAAAGCACCGGCACATCTTGCTTGATGGCGCCTTCCAGCAGCAGGTTGGCAAATACCTGAGCCCGCTCTGAACGCTCCCCCACTACGATGCGCGAAGGATGCAGGTTGTCATAAAGTGCACGCCCTTCACGCAAAAATTCTGGTGAGAAAATCAGATTGGCACATCCCAACTCCTCCCGCAGCCGAGCAGTAAAGCCCACCGGAATCGTCGATTTGATCACCATGACTGCATCAGGATTGATGGCCATCACATCCTTGACCACGGACTCCACGGTACTGGTGTTGAAATAATTGGTCTCTGGATCATAATCGGTCGGCGTGGCAATGATGACAAAGGCAGCGCCCTGATAAGCCGCCTCTTTATCCAGCGTGGCACGCAGATTCAAATCTCGGCTGGCCAGATAGCTTTCTATCTCTTTATCCACGATGGGAGAGCGGCCCTGATTGATCATCTCAACCTTGCTGGCAATCACATCAACGGCCACCACCTCATGGTGCTGTGCCAGCAATACTGCATTGGACAAACCGACATAACCCGTACCACAAATCGCAATTTTCACAACAAACCTCGCTTACCGCTGCGCGTTATAATAGTTTTTATACCATTCGACAAAGGCCTGAACCCCTTTCTCAACAGACATGACAGGACGATACCCTGTTGCTTCGAAGAAATCTTCGGTGTCGGCCCAGGTGGCATACACATCACCAGCCTGCATTGGCAACATATTTTTGATGGCTTCAATGCCCAACGCCTTTTCCAGGGCATCGATAAAGTCCATCAATTTGACAGGACTACCATTACCGATATTGAAGATACGATAAGGGGCACTGCTGTCAGCGGGTGAACCTTTCTCTGACTGCCAGTCAGGATTGGCAACTGGTACCACATCAGCAATGCGCAAGATACCCTCAACAATATCGTCGATATAGGTAAAGTCACGGCTCAACTGGCCATTGTTATACACATCGATTGGCTGGCCATCCAACATGGCTTTGGTGAACTTGAACAGCGCCATATCAGGGCGACCCCATGGTCCATAGACGGTGAAAAAGCGCAGACCTGTGGTTGGAATGCCGTACAGATGGGAATAGGTGTGCGCCATCAGCTCATTGGCCTTTTTCGACGCGGCATAGAGTGAGACGGGGTGATCGACGGCATCTTGAGTGGCAAACGGCATTTTGCCGTTCATGCCATACACAGAGCTGGAAGAGGCATAGACCAGATGTTTGACACCGTTGTGACGGCACCCTTCCAGGATGGCCAAATGCCCTGCCAGGTTGCTGTCAGCATAGGCAAAGGGATTCTCCAGGGAGTAACGCACACCGGCCTGCGCAGCCAGATGAATAACCCGTTCAAATTGCTCCTTGGCAAACAATTCGGCCATGCCTGCCCGATCGGCTAGATCAAGTTTGCGAAAATCAAAATTGGCTTCACCCGCCAGCCGGGCGAGACGGCTCTCTTTTAACGAGACTTCGTAATAATCATTAAGATTATCGATACCGATAACAGTATGACCTTGCTGACAAAGACGCTGACTAACAGCACTACCAATAAATCCAGCGGCACCCGTGACTAAATATTTCATGTTACGACTCCGATAACACATGTTGATACTGCTCAAGAACCAAAGACTCACTAAAATGACTTACCATAAAGTTACGACTAGCGAGCCCCATTTCCTCACGTTCTCTAATGTCAAGTTCAACTATTTTTTTCATCGCATCAAACAGTGCAACACTACTACGTGGTGAAATCAAATATCCATTCACCCCATCAATGACAGTTTCACGACAACCAACAGAATCGGTAGTAATCAGTGGCAAACCACAACTACCAGCTTCCAACAATGAGCGCGGTACACCTTCACGATAATAGCTTGGCAAGATAAAGCAATCGGCATTATGCAAAGCGGCCACTACATTATCTGTGGTACCTAAATACTCAATAGTACCATTGTGACACGCTTCATCAAGTTCAACTTTTGGTAGCTCTGCTGCTGTACCACCATGTTTACCCAACACTTGAAAGATACAATACGGGTAGATGGCTTTGAGTTGACTGGCTGCGCTAATATATTCCCGAATGCCCTTTTCGAGTAAAAGTCTGGCAGAGAACAAAAATACAAAGGACAGCTGGGTAGAACTTGCAACTTCAAGTGACTTTGCTTGTTGGTAGGTAAAACGATGAACATCAACACCAGAGCCAGGCAGCACACTATTGCGTGTTTTTTTTAACAGCCCCTTTTCTATAAAAAGGGCCCGATCATCTTTATTTTGAAAAAAAACATGTTGGGATTGACTTAAACAAACTCGATAAAGTAATTGCATTAAGTTTTGCAGTAAACCAGAACTGGAAAAGGTACGACCGAGCCCAGCAATATTGTTGATCACTTTGCAACCCAGAAGACCTGCAATAAAACCGCCATAGATATTCGGTTTGGCAGTAAAACCTAAATAGTAATCAGGTTTTATTCTTTTAATAAGCTTACGATAGGCTAACAGTGTAACAATATCTTTAAATGGCGCAATGGAGCTAGAAGCCATTCTGATATCATGCACTACAAAACCAAATTTACGCAGCTTTTCACTATATTGATCTTTTGGGGCGATAATTTCGACTTGATAATTTTTAGCCAGAAAACGAACAAGTTCAAGACGAAAATTAAATATACTCCAACTGGTGTTGGACGAAATGACTATTTTTTTCAAAATAAACTCTTAAAGTTAATGTTATAAATTTAGTAGATACTAAATAGTATATAATTCAAGCCATCTATTAGTAGCTGCCTCTAATGAATAATTTTGAATAACCCTCTCACGCGCTAATTTTCCTTGTGCTTTAGCTGCAGCGTGGCTTAATGATAGTCCTTGTAGTAACCCTTGCGACAGAGCTATGCTATTTTTTGCTGGAACCAAAATTCCGCACTCACCTAGTACCTCTTTAACCCCACCACAATCAGTAGCTACTACCACTCGCTCACAAGCCATGGCCTCGGCAACAACCAAACCAAACCCCTCCCAAGCAGATGAAAGAACAAAAACATCAGCAGCACTCATCCATTTATGGACATCATGTTGCAACCCCAAAAAATGCACCCGTGGTAACAAACCTAATTTTGTAGCCATAGCTTCAATTTTAGCTTGTTCCTCACCGGTACCAATTATCGCCAATTGAGTGCGGCTTAACTCGCCGGGCAATTGGCTAAAGGCGCTTAATAAATTGGGGTAATCTTTTTGTACGTTGAAGCGACCGACAGACAAGATTAATAGAGAATCAGCAGCTAGTTTTAATTGAGCTCGTAAGGCTTCACGACTATCATGATTATAGGTAAAACGCGAGGTATCAATTCCATTATGCATCGCCAGCATACGCTCAGTAGGCACAGCACCTAGTGAAACAAAGGCATCAACAGCCTCTTGGCTTACATTCGTGCTTATATCACATAACTTATCTGTAATACGATATGCAAGCATACGCCCACGCCCACCTTCGCTGGTATTGTGAGCGGTACAAATCAGTTTTGGTATGCGAACGCTCAATCGCAACAGTCGAGAAAACAAGTTGGCGTGCACCATATGGCTATGCACCACATCAGGCTTAAATTGCTTGATTAGCTGTCGCGCTTGCCAATAGGCTTTGATAAACCCTATCGGAGTTTTGGCCATATTGAGTTCTGAGACGTCAATCTTGGAAGATAGCGGGCGGTTAACCGCCTCACCGGTCATCGAGATTAACAAGACTTTATGGCCTTTAGCTGTAAATTGGTCTGCCAAGTCGCAAACTTGCCGCTCCGCCCCACCCATACCTAGGCCAGTAATAATTAACATTAATTTCATTTAAATGCCTTCGAAAAATAGTTTAAAATCGCCTTTTACAATAATCTAGATCAGGATTTATCCTAAGAAGATCTTGACAAACTTTAGCTTCTCTCTCTGTAAAGTTTGATTGTGAAAACCAATAAAACTCATAGTCGCTTAGATATTGTGAAAATAGTGGAGATGCAGTCGGCTTAAGTCCATAAAAAAATACCACAAGCATCAAAATGAAAACATTAAAGTGCTTTCTATTATTTAAACAATTATCGAGGTAAGCATTGAAAGTACAAAAAACAAAAGGTAAGAAATAGTAATGAATTCTATATAAGAAAAATACCATTCGACTTTGTATTGAGAATACAGAATAAAAAACAGCTCCACTTCTATATACAGAGTTAAAATCTCCCGCCCTAATTATAAAAAAATAGACCGCCAAAACAGTATTAATCAACACCCCAGTTGAAAACCCACTTTCACTGAGTGAGCCTGAATTGACATACTGCTGAATCTTAGCTGAAATAAATGATGGAAGAAAAACATCTACAAGAGAGCTATTCAACATATAAATCAACATAAACATGAAACCCTGAGAAATAACACATATCACTATAAGCCTGAACACAGAGGCTCTTCCTGATAAGAACCGCCTTACCACGAAGAATAACAGCCCAAAAACAGCTGAATAATGAAAAGTCATTGCCAACAACAAAAACCAGTAACACCTTTTAGACTTTAATGTGGTCGAATATAAAAAAACCGATAATGCTATTGCTTGTCGTAACTGTTCATTAAGCAAAACCAAGCCAAAAAATGAATAGCAACAAAAAAAAACAAAATTTGATCTTTTAAAACAAGTTGCGTAGCGATAAATGAAGAAAAAACATATTGAATGAGATGCGATAATAATCCATTGAAATGAAAGAGATAAAGCACTAATAATATACATCAGTAAACTAAATGCCGGCTCATAGACAATTGAAAACCCAACCGTTTTATTAAAAAAATTATCAAAAACCAACTTGTAGTTTAGCCAATCATAACCAAATCCCATCGCTGAAGACGAAAAAACAAAGCAAATTATTACTGATAGCTTCAAAATGTTGCGGGATGTAGAAAATGAAGCGATTAGCAATAAAAATAGGATAGCAACATATAATAACTGCCCCATACAAACACCTATATTAATGTCAGTTATTTAAGAGCTCTAGCCAGTTACCTACCGCAACAGGTAAACTAAATCGCTTACTTTCACAGATAGATATATTTATGATATCTCGATAATCTGGTGAATTGAAAATCATAATTGCATCTGCACATCGTTGAGCAAAATCATCTATTGAATTGACTTTAACAAGCCAACCACTTTTATTAATGATTTCAGCCGGCCCTGTATCACAGTCAAATGAAACAATCGGCACCCCATAAGCTTGTGCTTCAATAAGTACCAATGGTAAACCTTCAAAACGCGAACTCATCACAAAAAAAGCCGCATCTTGATAATGTGCGGCGATATTATTGGTTTTTGGCACCAGCTCAGTACTGGCTTCAATATTTAAGTCGCGGCGTAGTTGTCCGAGCATGGCTTTATCTTCGCCATCACCCACTATACGCAAGCGCCAATCAGGGTGCAAGGGAGCAACCTGCGCCCAGGCTTGAAGCAATAGATCGAATCCCTTCTGATAACTAAGCCGACCTACTGCTAAGAATAGTTTCTTCTTATGGGGGTTAATTTCAGTGGGCTGGGAAATCGTGACAGGATTTGGTATAGCAGTGATGTTTGCCTTGCATGTGGTATTGGTAAGCCAGAGTTGTTTATCACGTTCAGTTAACGTGACAACATCATCAGCAAAACGTGCCGCTAACTTGCGAGCTAGTCGGCGGCTAGCTTTACCTAAATCGACGTTGTAGTTGAAATGTTCCCAACAAATATGGCGTATATTCAAACCCAATACAGCTGGTAAGGCGTACAGTGCTAGCATTGACTCTACATCAATTAAAATATCGATGTGATGTTGCTGTAAATAACGCCGTAACTTGCCAATGGCCAAAGGCAAACGCAGCATACCACGCTCCGCCGTAGTAAACAGCTGGCTTATGTGAATACCATCAGCCAATTCAAAAAAAGGCTGATTGCCACACTGTAAGCTCAGCATATGGACTTGATAGCCACGGTGCTGTAATTCACTAGCAATTACCGACGAAACACGTTCGGTACCACCAGCGTTGTTTAGATTACCGATAAAAAAACAAATTCTTTTCATTTATCCCTGCCAGTCAACAAAAGAGCAAACAAGTTTAATCGTGCGCGTTTCGCATTAGCGTGAATTTAAGTCTTACTATGTAACGCATAACGATGCTAGCCAAACGGTATAGCTTTAAGTTCGCAATCATCATGCATAATTTAAAATGCAGGGGAATTTCTGCAGAAAAAACATAAGGGTTCGTATCAGGGAATAGCTGCCAAGTGTCTGTTTTTACAGACTGCCACTCACCATAAATTAAGAATGTTTTTTGTTTAATTTTGAACGTAATCAAATCATTGGCAAAACAAATATCTCTATTTGACTTTAACAAGAAATCACTGACATAGCTTACAGTAGCTAAAATGTCATTTCTCTTCGAACTACTCATCCCTTTCGTAATAGAG
>NZ_PQLN01000117.1:0-11313 GCF_002919855.1 Aeromonas sp. ASNIH8
GCTGCCTGCCGGGCTGGCGTGGGTCAAGTTCCGTCAGTCCCAGCCAGTTGAAGGGAAAATTAAAAACGCGACCGTCAGCCAAGCAGCCGGGCACTGGTATATCTCCTTTCAGGTCGAGCAGGAGACGTCCGAGCCAATTCACCCCTCCGGCTCAATGGTCGGGCTGGATGCGGGGATCGCCAAGCTCGCAACCCTGTCAGACGGCACGGTGTTTGAGCCCGTCAACAGCTTCAAAACCAATCAGACCAAGCTGGCAAGGCTCCAACGCCAGTTGAGCAAAAAGGTAAAGTTCAGCAGCAACTGGAAGAAACAAAAAGCCAAGATCCAGCGGCTGCATTCACATATCGCCAATAGCCGCCGCGATTACCTTCACAAGGTCACAACGACTATCAGCAAAAACCACGCGATGATCGTCATTGAGGATTTGAAGGTTGCCAGCATGTCAAAATCAGCAGCGGGCACGACCAGCCAGCCGGGGCGCAACGTCCGGGCAAAATCAGGGCTGAATCGTTCGATATTAGATCAGGGCTGGTTTGAGCTGCGCCGCCAGCTCGAATATAAGCAGGCATGGCGAGGCGGTCAGGTGTTGGCGATAAACCCGGCCTACACGAGCCAGCAGTGCGCCTGTTGTGGGCATACTGCGAAGGATAACCGCCAGACGCAAAGCCAGTTTAAATGCGCTGCGTGTGGTTATGAGGCGAACGCCGATGTGAACGGCGCTCGCAATATTTTAGCGGCGGGACACGCCGTTTTAGCCTGTGGAGGCGTGGTGCAATCAGGCCGCCCGATGAAGCAGGAACCCGGTACTGTGCGAGCAGCTATCACCCAGTAATGGGAATCCCCCTCCTGTGACGCGAAGCGCTAAGGTGGGGGAGGATGTCAAGACCCACAAGATCATTCTGGATACCGATCCCGGCATCGACGATGCCATGGCCATTCTGTTTGCCGAGGCGCACCCTGCCATCGAATTGCTCGCCATCACCACGGTGTTTGGCAATGCCACCATCGAAAATGGCACCCGCAACGCCCTCTGGCTCAAGCAAAAATATGGCATGAAGGCGGACGTGGCCCGGGGCGCCGCCGCGCCGCTGCTGCGCGAGCCCGTGGGGCCGACGACGGTGGTGCACGGCCCGAGCGGCTTTGGCGACGTCCAGGCGGGGGAGGTGACCCTCATCCCGGATCCCCGCCCGGCCTGGCAATACATCGTCGAGACGGTGAAGGCCCATCCCGGCGAGATCACCCTGGTGACCATCGGTCCCCTCACCAACCTGGCGCTGGCGCTCGAGGCGGCCCCCGAAGTAGCCGCCCTGGTGAAAGAAGTGGTCGTGATGGGCGGTGCCTTTGGCGTCAACGGCCATCGCGGCAACGTGACCCCCTATGCCGAGGCCAATATCCACGACGATCCCGATGCGGCGGACCGGGTCTTCACCGCCCCCTGGCCCCTGGTGATCATCGGGCTCGACGTCACCCAGCAGAGCATCTTCACCGCCGACTATCTGGATGCCCTGCGGGACGATGCGGGGGAGCCGGGCCGCTTCCTGTGGGATGTCAGCCGCTTCTACCTGCGCTTCTATTCCGAGCGCATCGGCATGGCGGGGTGCCATGTGCACGATCCCTCCGCCATCGCCTATGTGATCGATCCTGCGCTGTTCACCCTGCGCAAGGGGCCGGTGCGGGTCATCACCGAGGGGCCCGCCATCGGCCATACCCTGCAAAAATTTGACGACACCCGCCATCCCCATGACGAGTGGGCCGACTGCCCGGCCCAGCAGGTCGGGGTCGCGGTGCGGGATCAGGCCTTGCTCGCCCTCTATCGGGATACCCTGGTGGCCTGGGGCAAGGGGCGCCGATAAGGCCCGGCAGTGAGTGAAAGCGTGATGGCGGCCGGGTCATGGTGAGGCGCCCCCGGTTATACTGGCGAATATCGGGTTGACGGGAGGAAGACGCAATGGCCTGGTTGTCTCTGTTGGTGGCGATAGCCCTGATCGGGTGGTTGATGACGCTGGGGCGCGGCGCCCTTTTCGAGGTCCGGCTCGCGCCGGGCAAGGTGGTGGTGAAGCGGGGCTCGGTGCCGCCGCGCTTTGTGACCCAGGCGACCCAGATCCTGCACCATGAGCCGGTGCGCGGACGCATCCTGGGCCTGCGGGACGGCAACGGGGTGAGGCTGGTCTTCTCCCGCTCCATCCCCGAGCCCGTGGCCCAGCGCCTGCGCAACATCTTCCCCTACGGGGATTACCGGGGGCTCTCCCCAAGCCCTGACGGGCGAAAATCACGCTGAGCGGTCGCCGTGGCGACCCTCATTTCCAGACGCCGGGCCCTGTGCCCGGCGTCTGCGTTTTCAGCGTTTCGCCAGGAGGCTCTGTTGCGGTCAGCGCGGCCCTTGCAGGGGCCTGATCGCCTCGACCAGAAAGTCGATGAAGGCGCGGGTCTGGGGTTTGAGGAAGCGGCCGCCACGAAACACCGCGTGGATCTCGTCCTGGCGATCCTCGTAGGGGGAGGCGAGCCACTCTGGCAGCAGCGGCAGCAGGGTGCCCTCGTCGATGCCTTGCTGCACCATCCAACTCGACAGCAGCAGCACGCCGGACCCCGCGAGGGCGGCGCAGAGCAGGGGCGTGCCCCCGACCGAGGCGAGGTTGCCCTGCACCGCCACCTTCTCGCGCTCCGTGCCCTGCTGGAAGTACCAGTGCTGGCGTTGGCGCCCATGGCCGCGAATGAGGCAGTTGTGGTGGGCCAGCTCGGCGGGATGGGCGGGTTCGCCATGGCGGGCCAGATAGGCGGGGGAGGTGACCAGCAGCGAGCGGTTGGTGAGCAGATGACGAGTGTGCAGGCTGCTGTCGGCGGGCTTGCCGATGCGCACCGCCACGTCCACGTTCTCGGCATCGAGATCCACCATGCGGTTGTCCAGCGCAGCCTCCAGGCGCACCCCGGGGTAGCGGGCGAGGAAGTCGGGCAGGCGGGGAGAGAGCCAGGACGCGCCGAAGCTCTCGAACACCGAGACCCGCAGCGGCCCCTCTGGCGCCACCGAGAGGGGTTGCAGGGATTGCACCAGCTGATCCGCCTCCTCCAGCAGGGGCAGGGAGCGGGCGAGAAAATAGGCGCCCTGCTCGGTCAGCACCAGTTGGCGGGTGCTGCGCTTGAAGAGCGGGATCCCGAGCTGCTGCTCCAGGGCGTCGATGGCACGGGTCACGGAGGAGGGGGCCTGGTTGAGGGCGCGGGCGGCACGGGAGAAACTGCCCGATTCCACCACCTGGGCCAGGATGCGGATGCGATCCAGCATGGATTAACCTTTGCGATAAACGCAAAACTGTTGCAGGTTATGACGATATTCTAATCAAAAATGAAAAAGTGAACAATCAGCTCACCGCCCCATCCGGGGTCCATGATCAACGGCTGCGCCTACTGCATCGAGATGCACTCCGACGTGGCGATGAAGCACGGGGAGAGCGCCCAGCGTCTGCTGGCGCTGGCCGCCTGGCAGGAGTCGCCGCTGTTCGACGCCCGGGAGCGGGCGGTGCTGGCCCTGACCGACGAGGTGACCCTGATCGCCGACAAGGGGCTCACGGTGCAGACCTATTAGGCGGCGCTGGCCCAACTGGGGGAAACCCTGCTAGCCCAGTGTCTGATGCAGGTGGTCACCATCAACGCCTGGAACCGGATCGCCGTGGCGACCCGGATGGAACACGATCACTCCTGACTCCGACTCCGAGTGAGGGAGAGAAAACGATTGTCAACGGACCCGCACAAGGGCCCGTTTTGTTACGAAGTGTGCCTTCTGGCGCCAGGGGTTGCGACCGTTGTCGGGGGACGGGAAGTTAATCACACATTCGTTTGATTAATTATTTTTTTAATCTTCCCCGAAAAATACCCATCCAGATCAAGGTGTGGAGAAATGACCTGTGAGTCGAAAAGGGGCTGTATGGCTCTTTTTTGATCGCAATGGCGGGTTAAAAACAGACCAGATGGATCTTTTTGGTTAATTGGTGGTCACTTTTGGTGGCGCGAAAGATTAACGGAAGATGAATTGCCGCGGTGTAACTTGAATAAATTGGTCATTGTCAAGGGATTAACATCTGATACCGCTTTCCATCACCTTTTGAACATTTTTGGGATTAATTTTTCATGTTGTTCACATGCTGGTCTGATGCAATAAAATGCTGCATTTTTTTATACCAATAAGCCTTCAAAAGATGAGGACATTGCATGAGACTCTTTGATGTGAAGAGGGGCTTGGGCGCTTTGCTGCTGCTCGCGACCGCCAGCTTGCTGAGTGGCTGCGACATGGCACTGATGAGCCCCAAGGGGCAGGTCGGTGTGGAGCAGAAGTCACTGATACTCACCGCACTCGGCTTGATGCTGATCGTGGTGGTGCCCGTGATTGTCATGGCGGTGGCGTTCGCCTACAAATACCGGGCGTCCAACACAAGTGCCACCTATGCGCCGGACTGGGCCCACTCCAACAAGATTGAGGCAGTCGTCTGGACTGTACCCGTCATCATCATCGTCATCCTGGCGGTGATCACCTGGAAAACTTCCCACTCCCTCGACCCCTACAAGCCGCTAGAATCGGACGTCAAACCGGTTCAGGTGGATGTCATTTCCCTGGACTGGAAGTGGTTGTTCGTCTATCCGGAGCTGGGCATTGCGTCGGTCAACGAGCTGGCCTTCCCGGTCAACACCCCGGTCAACTTCCGGGTGACCTCCGACACCGTGATGAACTCCTTCTTCATCCCGCAACTGGGCGGCCAGATCTACGCCATGGCCGGCATGCAGACCAAGCTGCACCTGATTGCCAACGAAGCGGGCGAGTACAAGGGCATCTCCGGCGGTTACAGCGGTGCCGGTTTCTCCGGCATGAAGTTCAAGGTCATCGCGACCCAGGACCAAGCCGGTTTCGACGCCTGGGTAGCCAAGGTGAAGGCCTCTTCCAAGGCCCTGAGCACCATGGATGAGTTCAATGCCCTGGCCAAGAAGAGCGAAAACCACCCGGTGGAGTACTTCGCCAGCGCCGATCCCAAGCTGTTCGTCAACATCATCAACAAGTTCATGGGCGGCATGTCCCATGGTGGTCACGCCACCCCGGCTGCGGGCTCCGCGGATCACGAGGGCATGAACCACGAGGCCATGAACCATGACGCCGCCCCGAAAGCGGGTGCCATGGACCACGAAGGGATGAACCATGAGGCCTCGCAAGAGGACGCCATGGAGAACCAGGCCATGAACCATGACGCCCATGCCGGACACATGGCCATGTCGGCCGACAAGAGTGTGAAAGCAGGATCCGAGGAATAATCGATGTTTGGAAAATTGACACTCGAGGCTATTCCGTACCATGAACCCATCATCATGGTCACGATAGCCGGTATCATTCTGGGGGGCCTGGCCATCGCCGGTCTCATCACTTACTACGGCAAGTGGCAATACCTGTGGAAAGAGTGGCTGACCTCGGTCGACCACAAACGCCTCGGTATCATGTATCTCATTCTGGGCATGGTCATGCTGCTGCGTGGCTTTGCCGACGCCGTGCTGATGCGTGGCCAGCAGGTCATCGCCTCCGGGGGTGGCGAAGGCTACCTGAACGCCCATCACTACGACCAGATTTTCACCGCCCACGGCGTCATCATGATCTTCTTCGTGGCCATGCCGCTGGTGATCGGTCTGATGAACATCGTGGTGCCGCTGCAAATCGGTGCCCGTGACGTGGCCTTCCCCTTCCTGAACAACCTGAGCTTCTGGTTCACCGCCGCGGCCGTGGTGCTGATCAACGTCTCCCTCGGGGTCGGTGAATTCGCCCAGACCGGCTGGCTGGCCTATCCGCCCTTATCGGGGCTGGAGTTCAGTCCCGGGGTCGGGGTCGATTACTGGATATGGAGTCTGCAGATTTCGGGTCTGGGGACCCTGCTGACCGGCGTGAACTTCTTCGCCACCATCATCCGCATGCGTGCCCCTGGCATGACCATGATGCGCCTGCCGGTCTTCACCTGGACCGCCCTGTGTGCCAACATCCTGATCATCGCCTCCTTCCCGATCCTGACCGTCACCATCGCCCTGCTCACCGCAGACCGCTACCTGGGTACCCATTTCTTTACCAATGACATGGGTGGCAACATGATGATGTACATCAACCTGATCTGGGCCTGGGGTCACCCCGAGGTGTACATCCTGGTGCTGCCGGTGTTCGGGATCTTCTCCGAAGTGGTAGCGACCTTCTGCAAGAAGAAGCTGTTCGGTTACACCTCCCTGGTGTGGGCGACCGTGGCAATCACCGTGCTGTCGTTCATCGTCTGGCTGCACCACTTCTTCACCATGGGGTCCGGCGCCAACGTGAATGCCTTCTTCGGCATCACCACCATGATCATCTCCATCCCGACCGGGGTGAAGATCTTCAACTGGCTGTTCACCATGTACCGCGGTCGCATCGAGTTCACCTCGCCCATGCTGTGGACCGTCGGCTTCATCATCACCTTCACCGTGGGTGGCATGACCGGGGTACTGCTCTCCGTGCCGGCCGCCAACTTCGTGCTGCACAACAGCCTGTTCCTCATCGCCCACTTCCACAACGTCATCATCGGCGGCGTGGTGTTCGGCTGCTTCGCCGGTATCACCTACTGGTTCCCGAAAGCGTTCGGCTTCAAGCTGGATGACGTCTGGGGCAAGCGTGCCTTCTGGTGCTGGATCACCGGCTTCTTCGTGGCCTTCATGCCGCTCTACGTGCTGGGCTTCATGGGCATGACCCGTCGTGTCAGCCAGAACATCGATCCCGAGTTCCACGGCTGGCTGGTGGTCGCCGCCTGCGGTGCCGGTCTGATTGCCCTGGGCGTGCTGTGCCAGGTCATCCAGATCGTGGTCAGCATCCGCGACCGCGAGAAGAACCGCGACCTGACCGGCGATCCCTGGGGTGGCCGTACCCTGGAGTGGGCGACGTCCTCTCCGCCGCCGTTCTACAACTTCGCCATCGAGCCGAAGGTCACCGGTCTGGACGCCTTCTGGGAAGCCAAGGCTGACGGCAGCGCTTACAAGAAGCCTGCCCAGTATGCCCCCATCCACATGCCGAAGAACTCCGGTGCCGGTGTCATCATCGCCGCCTTCAGCGTGGTGTTCGGCTTTGCCATGATCTGGCACATCTGGTGGATGGCCATCGCCGGCTTCATCGGCATGATCGCCACCTGGATCATCCACAGCTTCAACGACGATGTGGACTACTACGTACAGGTTGACGAGATCGAGCGCATCGAAGGTCAGCATTTCGACAACATCAACAAGGTGGCTTAATTCCATGGCGACTGACGTACTACATCACTCTCACGGTGCTCATGAGGATGGGCACCACGATGCCGGTGCCACCAAGGTATTCGGTTTCTGGATCTACCTGATGAGTGACTGCATCCTGTTCGCGACCCTGTTCGCGACCTATGCGGTCCTGGTCAACGGCACTGCCGGCGGCCCCACCGGCAAGGACATCTTCGAACTGCCGTTCGTGTTCGCCGAAACCATGCTGCTGCTGCTGAGCTCCATCACCTTCGGGTTCGGCATGCTGGCCATGAACAAGAACAAGGTCGCGGCGGTCAACACCTGGCTGTTCGTCACCTTCCTGCTGGGGGCCGGCTTCATCGCGATGGAAATCTACGAATTCCATCACCTGATCGTGCACGAGGCGGGCCCGGATCGCAGCGGCTTCCTCTCTGCCTTCTTCACCCTGGTGGGGACCCACGGTATCCACGTGACCAGCGGCCTGCTCTGGATCATCGTGATGATGGTGTCGATCACCAAGAAGGGGCTGACCGAGCGCAACCGCACTCGCCTGATGTGCCTGAGCCTGTTCTGGCACTTCCTCGACGTGGTATGGATCTGCGTCTTCACCGTGGTCTATCTGATGGGGGTCATGTAAATGAGTCATTCCGTTGACAATCACGGCGCCAGCCACGGCAGCGTCAAGTCCTACATGATCGGCTTCGTGCTGTCACTCATCCTGACCGCCGTGCCGTTCTGGATGGTGATGGACGGCTCCGCCTCCCACGCCGTGGTGCTCGGCACCGTGGTGGCCATGGCGGTGGTGCAGATCTTCGTACACCTGGTCTACTTCCTGCACATGAACACCTCCTCCGAGGAGCGCTGGAACCTGGTGGCACTGGTCTTTACCGTGCTCATCATCGCCATCGTGGTCGTGGGTTCCCTGTGGATCATGTACAACCTCAACATCAACATGATGGTTCACTGAGCGGGTTGATGATGATGAAGCAATACCTGCAAGTGACCAAGCCGGGCATCATCTTCGGCAACCTCATCTCGGTTATCGGGGGATTCCTGCTGGCCTCGAAGGGGAGCCTGGATGTGCCCCTGTTCATCCTGACCATGGTGGGGGTGTCACTGGTGGTGGCCTCCGGTTGCGTGTTCAACAACTACATCGACCGGGACATCGACTGCATCATGGAGCGCACCAAGAACCGTGCCCTGGTGCGGGGGCTCATCGCCCCCGGTGTCTCCCTCTGGTATGCGACGGCGCTGGGCGTTGCGGGCATTGCACTGCTCTACTTTGCGGCCAATCCGTTGGCCGCCTTGCTGGCGGTGCTGGGCTTCCTGGTTTATGTGGGGGTCTACAGCCTCTACATGAAGCGCCACTCGGTCTATGGCACCCTGGTCGGCAGCCTCTCCGGCGCCGCGCCGCCGGTCATCGGCTACTGCGCGGTGAGCGGGCAGTTCGACTCGGGGGCACTGATCCTGCTGGCGATCTTCAGCCTGTGGCAGATGCCGCACTCCTATGCGATCGCCATCTTCCGCTTCAAGGACTACCAGGCTGCCAACATCCCGGTGCTGCCGGTGGTGAAGGGGATCCCGGTGGCCAAGCTCCACATCACCCTCTACATCCTGGCGTTCATGGTGCCGACCCTGATGCTGTTCCTCGGCGGCTACGCCGGGTACAAGTATCTGGTGGTGGCCACCGCGGTGAGCGTCTGGTGGCTGGGGATGGCGCTGTCGGGCTACAAAGCGGCGGTGGACGACTCCCTCTGGGCGCGCAAGCTGTTCATGTTCTCCATCGTCACCATTACTTGCCTGAGCGTGATGATGTCGGTGGACTTCCAGCCGGACGCAGCGCCGGTGCTGGTGAGCATGCTGCCCTGATAGTGTGAACTGCACCCCTGAAATGCATGAAATCCAGAGCCGGGAATCTTCCCGGCTCTGCTATTATGGGCGCCGCCCTGCGAGGGGCATCGCCGATTTTTCGGGGCGGCCGGGCGCCTGTCACCCCTTTCTTTCTCTCTTCTTTTTGACTCATCGAGGCCCTCATGAATGATTTCACCATGACGAGGGGCGAGCGACGCGCGACCTGGGCGCTCGGCTCCGTCTTTTCGCTGCGCATGCTCGGCATGTTTATGGTGCTGCCGGTGCTGACCACCTACGGCATGTCCCTGGCGGGCGCCTCCGAGGCGCTCATCGGGCTTGCCATCGGCATCTACGGCATGACCCAGGCCCTGTTCCAGATCCCCTTCGGCCTGCTCTCCGACAAGGTGGGGCGCAAGCCCCTCATCGTCGGCGGCCTGCTGATGTTTGCCCTTGGCAGCGTCATCGCCGCCCTGAGCGACGCCATCTGGGGGGTCATCGTCGGCCGTGCCCTGCAAGGGAGCGGCGCCATCTCCGCCGCCGTCATGGCGCTCCTGTCGGATCTCACCCGGGAGCAGAATCGCACCAAGGCGATGGCCTTCATCGGGGTGAGCTTTGGCATCACCTTCGCCATCGCCATGGTGACCGGCCCCCTCATCACCCATGCCCTGGGCTTGTCCGGCCTCTTCTGGCTCATCGCCCTGCTGGCCCTGGCCGCCATCGCCATGGTGCTCTGGGTGGTGCCGACCCCGGCGGCACACCTGCAAAATCGCGAGTCCGCCATGGTGCGAGGCAGCTTTCGTACCGTGCTCACCAACCCTCGCCTGCTCAAACTCAACCTCGGCATCCTCTGCGTCCACACCCTGCTGATGTCGAGCTTCGTGGCCCTGCCGCCCCTGCTGGAACGTGCGGGCCTGCCCCGTGACAGCCAGTGGCAGGCCTATCTGGTCACCATGCTGATCGCCTTCGTGAGCGTGGTGCCCTTCATCATCTATGCCGAGAAGCACCGCCAGATGAAGCGGGTCTTCATCGGGTGCGTGGTGGTGATGCTGGCCGCCGAGCTGGTGTTCTGGCAGAGCGGCCAGCAGCTGTGGGGCCTGCTCGCCGGGTTGCAGCTCTTCTTCATCGGCTTCAACGTGATGGAGGCGCTGCTGCCGTCTCTTATCAGCAAGGAGTCTCCGCCGGGCTACAAGGGCACCGCCATGGGGGTCTACTCCACCAGTCAGTTCCTCGGGGTCGCCATCGGCGGCAGTCTCGGCGGCCTGCTCTACAGCCTGGGGGGCGGCCCCCTGGTGTTTGGCGGTTGCGCCGCCCTGGCCCTCGCCTGGCTCGGGGTGAGCCTCACCATGGCCGAGCCCCCCTATGTGAGCAGCCTGCGCATCGTGCTGCCGGAAGGGGTCGAGGCCACCCCGGCCCTGGAGCAGCGGATCCGCGCCTGCGAGGGGGTAAGCGACGTGCTGCTGGTGCGCGAGGAACACTCCCTCTACGTGAAGGTGGACAGCAAGCGCCTGACCCGCAGCGATCTGGAGCGGCTGGTCTCGTTGTGATGGCTGGCTGCGCGGGGCGGCGCAGAGCGCGGGCTGATGGGCGGCTGCTATGCTGAGATCCTCACTCACTGGAGGAACCTCTGATGTCATACGTGGACGGATTCGTGCTCGCCGTGCCGACGGCCAACAAGCAGGCCCTGATCGATCATGCGGGGCAGTTTGACCCCATCTTCCTCGAATACGGCGCCACCCGGGTGCTGGAGTGCTGGGGGGACGACGTGCCCCACGGCAAGCAGACCGACTTTTATCGGGCGGTGGCGGCCAGGGAGGATGAAACCGTGGTCTTCTCCTGGGTGGAGTGGCCGAGCAAGGCGGTGCGGGACGACGCCATGGGCAAGATGATGCAGGACCCCAGGATGGACCCCGCCAATCCCCTGCACCAGACCATGCCGTTTGACGGCGCCCGCATGATCTTCGGAGGCTTCACCACCGTGCTGGAGCTCAAGGGCTGAGACCGGCCATCGGGGCTTCACCCTGGTGGCCGGAGCGCAAGGGCCGATAGCAACACCCAGGCCCGTCAGATGATGAAAAAGCCCGCCAGCCGGCGCAATGCTGTTCACTTAAGCGGAGCCGCATTGCGATTTACCGGAAAACGGGTCTTTGATATCTTCACCGCCCTGGGTCTCGATGGCCTGGGGCGTTTTTCTATGAACATGACGCCTATGCAGCC
>NZ_PQLN01000118.1:0-11044 GCF_002919855.1 Aeromonas sp. ASNIH8
GTTGAACACTGTTTCCGGAAAGGAGGGGCGAAGTGTTCAGGTTGAACCGGAATGAGCGTTCACATTGGTCCGGAAATGGTGTTCACGTTGAATCGGAATTGGTGTTCATGATCGGCCGGAATATGCAACAATCTTTGCTGATGCAACGCGGGGGCAGCTTATGGTCTATCCTCAAGCTGACTCATGTTAGTTGCCTATGTGAACATGAGAAGAGGTGTGTGTGAATGTACAAGAACCAAGATGAGCTGATAGCAGCCATCTATTCGATGGCTGCGCCAGGTGGCACCATCTTCCAGAATGTCTCCGACTTCTTTCATGAGCGAGGCATCTCTCTTGGACAGGTCAGTTCTGGTCTGTGGGTCTTTTCATGGCTCAAGAGCAGCCTCCAGGGGGAAGTGACAATACAACGCGACATCCCCGGTCACGGTGCGGTATTAGTTCTCCCCACCCACGATGACATGCTCATGCAGCGAGTTACTGCGTTGATTGCCCGCGAGTGTGAAAAACTCAGCTACGTTGCTAAGTACGGCAATGTGGAAGATTGGCTCTGCGACGGCTCAGTGGAAAAAAGTAAGGAGGAACTAAAAGCGGGAGCAATAGTGGAAGACTTTATAGAAGGCTTCCACGATATCGCCGATACCGCCCTAATTAATGTACTTGATAGCTATCATTTAATAACGGAGCCAGAAATTTCAACTCTGCTTTTCCATGGCGATTTATCCGACGACTGCTTAGTTGGCACAGCTTTTACTCACCTTGCAGATAAACCATAAATGTAATGGTCGAGATTCTATTCCTTCCGCTCGAATACAGTGACTAGCACTCGCTTGTTATTATCATCGTTAATGACCATCAGGTATTTGAATTTAGAATCCCTGTGTCCCCAAACCTCCACATTGTCCACTCGACCATATTTTATAGCTTTGTGACGAGCGACCTTATCATCGAACGGTTGAAGCTGTAGCTCTGGGTGTTGAAGGCGGCCGACAAGTGATGCCCAAGGCTTTTTAGGGTCGCCAGATGTAATCCGCGCTTGATACTGGTTGAGGGCATGTTGAGTAACAAGTACCGGCCCAATAGCTGGGGTGTCGATCTCATCATAGGTTTGAGTGAAGGCCTGCTTGTCCACATCGAGGATCTCTACATTCCCCTCACTGGGCTCATCCATGTAATTCATGCTCTGAGCCACTTCAATCATGGCCCCCTGCATCCTCCCGGTCAGAAAAGACGCAAACTTAGTGGCAAAAGCCTTACTTGATTTGCCTAATGCAAGTTTTTTGATCGCACCTTTCGATACCACCAGCTTGTAACCGGTACCGGCCCCTGGCTCCCGGCAGAATACCTGCTTGTCCAATGCCAAGTATCGAATGGCGATCAACTCAGCTATGAGATCCGACTCATCATGCTCGAAGTCCGTGCGAACATCCAGAATGCCCTTCCTTTTCGTACCAACACGCCAAAATACCAAAGCGGAGTTACGGGATATCTTTTTGGCGACCGTGGTCAATGTCATCATGATACTTACCTCGTTATGGTTTCAGGGTGTTGATCGGCCTCACCGTCAAATCCCCTATCTGTGTTTTATTCAATGGTACCACTGCATCTCAAAATACAACTGCATAGACAGATAGATGCCCCCGGACTCGGGGCAACAATTCCGTTCCTCTATCTTTTATCGCTGGTTCTCGACGGGAAAAATTTCACATGTGAAACTTTTCCCGTTCAAGTGTGGCGCCGTAGACATGCTCACTCAGGTTTTTCCTTATGAGGCAAGCCGGTTGCAGCATCAAGATATCTTGTCTTACTAGCCTTCACAATGCGGCTCATTTGCCGCTCAACAACGCCCCACCGTGCTCCTATCTCGGCCAACGTCCATCCTTTTTCCCGAATGTGCTGGTGCATGGACTCAATTGTTTGCCGAGAGTCCGCTGTATTTTGGCCATTAAGCGGTAGACCGTTTGCTGCATCAATGTCCCTTTGCTTGGCTGCGCCCGCAATACGACTCATTTGCCGTTCTTTAATCCCCCAACGCAGGCCAACCTCAACCAGCGTCCAGCCTTTCCCTCGAATAATCTGGTGAATAGGTCCATTAACCTTTCTTGTGTTAGTCATGGGTGAATGGTTTACCTCTAGCCATCATAGTTTTCAAAAGAGCCAGTAACCCGCCCTGATGCTTTTCAGTTGTGAAACCAAGATCTAGCTCCACCCGTACTTCTCTCGTAACGGGATGAACTCTTCGAGCAGGTTGGATGAGTGATTAATACGAATTGGGCTGTTGGGCATTAACTTCTCCCCTGGCTGGAATCTTGTTATCTTAAAATCCAAATGTTCCTTAGCCGAAGATAATGCTCCCCCACACATCGGGCAATTTAATTGCACCCCGAATGGGGCCTGTTCAATATCCCCCCTCCACCAAACTTTTTTACAGGTTCCTTTGCACTTATAAATTGGAAGCTCGTCTAAATCCGAGTTGGTGATATGGTACTCGGTAGTGACTTCAATCATAACTTTCCCTCTTATTGCCGTTAGCGGAAGGTATACCATTCACGAGAGCAAACACCGCCATCGAGTTTAAAAACCCCCATATGACCTGATAGCCATGCTCGATGAAGTTTTGTGCCTGCAATCAGCCGCCTCAACCACCGTGGCCATAGGTGTTGCTGGTACCCCTCAAGATATGCCCACAAAAAAATTCGCTCGATGATTTAATCCTCACACCTTGAACTCTGGGTCGATAATCCAAGTCTTTCCCTTGCTTGTAACGGCCACGGGCTTAACTCGCAACGCATAAATAGCATGTCGGAGAGTGAGTTCTCCAGATAATAAATGTTGTGCTACCCTGAGCATGTACCGCATCTCTGCTCCTTACATTCCGCACCGAAAAAACGCAGGATTTCATTCATAACTTCCATTTCCCCCTAGAAAAACTTGATATACCACCAAATGGTATTGCTTCTGACACTGACGTCGGCGCCTATTAAGTTGGCGCCGACGTCAGTGTCAGAACGGTACAACTAACTCAGTGGGAGGCGAACACGGTTAGGGAGGGGCTTTGTCAGAACCCCATCTGCCTCGGCAGCTATCACTCGCGCATAGCGCCAGCACTTCTCATTCTTCGGAGTGGCAGAGTTGCAGTATGGTCTGGTTCTACCCTGAGCCATGTAATCCGGTAGCCCAAGAAACACCGTGATCCGGCGTAGAGCCCATCCTCGCGCCAGCAACTCGGATTGGTTGAATGCGTGAGGGATCATGATGACTCCTTTGGACGTATTCGTCATATATGTCTACTTTAATCCCCGCTGCATCCCCCGTCAAATACGTCTACCTGGCTCTAACCCGGAGCCTGCTAAGATGCTCTTAGCAACCTGTTTTCGAGACACAAAAAAGGCCAGCATTACTGCTGGCCTTTTTCATCATCATGATTCACGGATGGCCGTGAGGATGCTTTTTTTGCTTTTCGCGCTCATGGAAAAGGTATGCACTTCCAATCGCAAACAATACTAAGAATCCAAACAGACCGACCAAGATGGCGATGCTGCTCATTCATCCTCCCTATTGCCCATACCGGTCAGGATTACCCCTGTTAACCAAAGGATAACCCCACCCAGCAGTACGAGCAAGGCTTCGTCACCGGTTATTGTATCACCAGTTACAACCACGCCGACAATGCCGACACTCAGAGCGTTGACCCCGACCTTACGCAGGTCGTCACCGATAGCCATTAGTGTTTTCTTGCCAGGGGCCAATAACAGCACCCACCACATTTTCATGCGCAAAAACTTCTTCATCGTTCTCTCCAAAAATTGGAGGGCGCATGACTCCCCTCAGGGGGTCTTCGCCCCCCTGAGGGTTTAAAAATTAAGCCGAGGCCTTGAGGGCTTTTGGCTTGTTGTGCATGGCTTCAATGATCCTGGTTGCTTCTTCTGCATAGGGTCCGAAAACCTCCATATGGCCCCCTCTCCTGGAAAAGGAACTTGTGAAGATCATTCGTTGCCCGTGCATCAAGTCGGTGTACCGAGAACGCATCAATACCATATAGGCCGCCGAGTCACCTTCCCACCCCAAAGGGGGTGAGAAGGGGCACACAGCGTCATTTCCAGGCGTAGTGTCAACTTTCGCAGCATTAAGAACGGCCATATTCAGCTCTCCTTCTGGCAATAAAATCGCGCAGATAGCGAGCATTAGGGAAACCGAGGGTCCCTTGGCTCATCAGAACGTCATTCCAGTCAACGCCTTTCGCCTTGGCCGGGATCGGGAGTTTAGGCAGCAGCACGTAAACCTGAATGCCCAGCTTTTCCAGCTTGGCTTTCAGCACGTTTGCTGACTTCTCACCGGTTACCGACTTGTCTTTATCTGCCCAGATCAAGACGGTGTGCACACCGGCCGGAATCTTGACAGATTCCATCAGGGTTGCGTTAACCGTTGACCAGACGGGGATCTGAGTCACTCGATAAGCCGAGAGTGCTGTTTCGAGCCCTTCGGCCAGACCCAGAATCCCTTCCGTCGGTTCACCCAGTCTCACCGCCGCGCCATTGACATCCAATCCATCGGGAATTGGCATCATCTTTTTGGCGTTAACTACCTTGGCCTTTTTACCGCTTTTGCTCAGGTAGGTACGGTGGAGCGTAACCAAATTGCCGTCAACGTCTCGGATGGCGCAAACGATGGCCGGAAACTTTCCGACCTCATTGCCATCTTCGTCGTAGTAGGCCATTTCTGGATGGAACCGCAAGCAGTCTGATTTCTCTACCTCATCCACGTTGAACACGAGTTCGCGGCTTTGGAGATAGAGCCTCATTGGCTCAGTAATCCGGCAGGAATATGGAACACACCCCTCCCAGATTTTCTCAATCTTCTCGCGAAGACGAGCGCTGTAGGCGCGTTCACGCTCCATACGCTTCGCCATTTCTTCTTGAAGTTCGAGTAACCAAGGTTTCGGTTGTTCACGGAACATCGGAACAACTTTCTGATTGGTTATTGCAGCTTGTGCTTCCGGCACAACCGGCTGTTCTGCGGCCACAGGCATGGCTACTTCACATCCGTGTACAGGTTCTACACCGCCGTTTGAGCGAGCGCGAAACTCTGTCACAGTCGCATTGCTGCGTTCTACCACCCAAGTGTTACGGTGGGTTTGCATGGGTTGTTCCTTCACGACATTCCCCTGCTCATCCTTGACTTGGATGAGGACAGTGACAGGCTCGCGCCCGAGGTTTGTCATGACGATCTCATCGCCCAATTGAACACCACTTTCACTAATTGCCCGCTCAAGATCCACCCCCCAACAAGTCCGCTCATGATTGGACTTGGTACGGAGCTCGGCGAAGTAATTGAGCTCGTTCTCCTCTTTATGGTCAAACGGCGCTTGGCCATGAGCAATCAGAGTACCGCTAACAACCTTGTGAGGTTTACCCTCGCGAAGCTTGTTATTCACCATTACGGGTCCTTGCTGAACAGGGCTTGCCTGTGCAGGAGCTCGTGCTGGTTTCAGCGTCGGCTGTTGAGTCTGGTTATCTTCTTTCTCGACGCCCAGGTACTCACCTACTTCAATAAGACACTGCTTGAAGTCAAGATTGTTGATCCACATCAGCAGCTCAAAACCATCATGGAAAGCGCCGCAGGTGTTACATACGCCGCCTCCAGTTTCATGGACATCTTTGAACAACCGGAAGCCATCACGCCCACCATGGATTGGGCAACCAACATGACGGCCGGGTTTACGGAGCGCGGGTTCAAGATGGGGCGCCAGGGCCGCCAGGATGAACAACCAGTTTCCGACTGCTGCATTACGAACGGTATCAGCTTTGTAATAAGACATAGGTTTCTCCTTAGCGTGAACCCCAGCATCGAGGCTTCCTTAATCCCCCCGCTGAAAGGGGTTTAAGGAAACCCCGACACCGGGCAGATGTGCCAAGGAGGCTCCCCAACCGGGGAACTCTCCCCGGCAGGGGTTTAAAAAACAGCCCCCGAAGGGAGGCCGATTTGGATCATCACAGAAACAGTTGGGTACCCTCTTCCGAGGCCAACATGATCGTGACGAATGGGTGATTAATATCGCATTTAATGACCACCTCCTTCGGGATGAAAAATCCGTCAGAAGTTGGCATGGGATAGTAAAAGCGAATCCGCTGCCACTGCTTGTAGTCGGTGAGCGCAATCTTTGTTTGTGCTGAACAGACTTGCAAAAACAGAAGCTGATGGTCGTCTACGCTTTTACTGCTGATTCCGATAACACCGTGGTAGACCGCCTTAGTGACGGCCACACCTGTAAGGAAACCAGCGTTTTCAGCTAACGCTGAGTGGTCCACCAGCAGCTCATCGTCGATGGCTTGTTGACGGATGTGGGTAGGGTCCAAAATAACTTTGTTCATAAGGTGTACTCCATTTTTTGATGGGTACACCGATCCCGAGCGGGATGATGCACCCGCAGGGGTTAGTAAAATTGCTGTTTGTTTTGGGAGACCAGCTATCTCACGCTTTACTCTCAGCAGAGAGCAAAATCTTGCTTTCCGAGTGACACAAAAAATTTCACATGTGAAATTTTATGCCACCTGGAAAGCAGGGGTTTCCCCCTACCTTCATTATGCCGCTTTAAGGTCGTTAAGTAATCTGACCTGAGTAATCACGTCCCGGAGCATCTCACGTCTGTATCCATCGTACTTCTTATCATCGGTGGATAGGGTCAGACCGTACATGCTGCTGTCACCCAAGATGTAATCGCCATCATGATCACGTACCTCAACACGTAGGCCAAGCACTCGCTCACTCCCGTCCAGGAGAGCGCGAATGGTCTGGTCTCGACAATCTGCATCCCAGTCATCCATGTCAAATTCAGACTCAGGGAGCTCGATGACACGTACCTGGTAGTTCTCAGTAGTTCGTTGCCAAACTACTGTCTCTTCATACGGGGTAGCTTCGATCAGCTTATACCCGTCAGCTTCAAGCTTCTTGGATAGGCTCTTTACGTCGGCCTGGAGCGCTTCAATGAAGCGATCCCAGATACCTTGCCAGCGCACCAACATCTCAGGATTGATACCCTCAATGCCAGTTCCCAGCATGGTCTCTTCATCAGGGAAAAACCCAGTGAAGTCCACGTTGCTATCGATTCTCATCGTATTCCAATGACTGTAATGCTGACCGAAGCTGTTTCTGCTGATGTCCACCTCGCAGAACTGGAGCTCAGCATACTCCCGCAGGACATTTATCATATTCCTGAGGTCAGGTTGTGCCATCAGGTTCTTCACCCGGCTTACTGCATCAGTTTGCCCCTGTTCGGTACCGAACAAACGCTTCATCAGGGCCTGAACGTCATCAACACCCAGACTTCCGTAGAAGGCCATGCCATCTCCCTGACAGTATCCGAGACTATATTCGATAGTCAGATCTACGGGGTAGCCGTGCTTGACCAGTTCATTTTGAAAATGTTGCTTAATCATAGGTATCTCCTGATTTTCAGTTGGAGACACCCTCCCCTAGGGGACAGATATCCCCGGTGAGGTTAATGGATTACTTCATTGGAACGTGGCGATATTCTCTTGTGCCAGTTACCGGATGATTGCGATGACGGAACGAATGGATGCCATTACTTGTACCCATGTACTGCCATGCGTCCTGAGTTTCTGGATGGGCACACTCTGGATCGCCAGAGTTGATCTCCTCAGACGCCAGCGCGGCCCACATCCTGTTCCATTCGTCAGAGTCGTGCTCCACTTGAATTGCTTGCATTATTGTTCTCTATACCTCTGTTGAGCCGACCCAGGTATCTCCGAGGTAGGCATCAGCTCCTTGCAGTCTCTCCAGCGGGATATCGAGGGCACACAATTTTTCGTGTGTCCAGCCATCAACTGGATGGGCATATTCAAACAGAACATCCTTTCTGTCGAATAAATCAACGATCTGGAGCTTGTTGAAAATAACGGAGGGAAGAAGGATTTCACTCTCTCCAGGTAAGACATCGGTGATGAAGATCATGCCGATGCCTCCTGTGCACAGTCGATCACATACAGCTCATCTTCGATGGCGGCAAAATCGACCGAGGCTTGATCGCCATAAGAACGATTTACCCCACCAGCATCATCAACACTCACGAACACCGTGCGGGTTAATCCGCTTGGCTTTGTTTGGTAAACGATACTGACGTGCTGACCTTTGTACTGCTCAGACAAGGCCTTTTTGAGGTCATTGACGGTTGGGTACAACCTGTCGCGGCCAAAGTCTTTGATCTTGATATAACCATTTAACTGGTTGGACATAGTGCCTCCGGTTGGAATGGAGGTACATCAAGCCCGACCGGGGCGTGATGTACCCGGTGGGGTGGGTAGGGGGGTAAGGCTGAGCTTCGAGGACTGGGGCGCTTATGCGCTCACATGACGAGGAAGGCAACCTTCACCAGGAATCAAAATCCAAGGAGCATTCTCCATTAAGCTCTCCAGTTCTTTGAGGCGAGAGTCGGTGTTGTCCGTCTCTTCGCCTTTCGCAATGGCGAGCTCCAAACCCTCCAATTCATCCTGCAATTGAAGGAACGCTTCTTTAGTCATTTCAGTCATGGTGGTTTTCTCCAGACTAACAGGAGGTATACCAAGCCCGACCGGGGACTTGGTGTACCCGGTAGGTAAAGGTGGATGAGTGCACAGAGGCGCCTTCTCAGCATTTAGCTAAAGAGGCTGCGATGAGTCACTTTGAATTGATCTTCCGTGCAAGAGAGACAACAAAGGGCAAGAACGGATGATTCTCGGGTAAGGCGCCAACCAATTCCAGCGCTAAGCCTTGCTCGCGGCTTTGAATGACGTTGATGACCTCTTCGATGATTTCATCATCAAGTTCGGCCTGGACGCTCTCAAGGTGAGAGGCGAGTGAGTTCAATTTTTCCATGAGGCATTCTCCTTGGAGGGGGGGATTTGGATCACCCCCGGAGAGGGCTCTCCGGATTGAGGATGTTGTGCTGTTTTGGGCCAGCTACCATTGAGTCAGCAAGCTGCTGACAATGGGGAAATACTATGTACCCCTAGTCTTTTTGTAAAACGCTGTAACTGCCTTTTTGGGGCGCAAAAAAACCCTCCCCGAAGGGAGGGCCATGTTATGCGGCCAAAGACAGGCCAACCTGCCCTCTCCACGGCCTGCCATGTAGATGCTCTTGGCGATGTATTGCCTTGATCATCGTTCTGACATGCCGATGCAGAGCCTCAGGATGACGCTTTGACAGTAAATTCAACCAGTCCAGACTCAGCGTTAACGCTGAACCCTCGTTAAGCGCAGCCAGAATGCCCTCGTACTCTTTCACAAGCTCATGGATGACATTGCCAGCCCAATCACTGTCAGCATGTTCCAGAAGCTCGCTGAGAGCCTTATAGGCCTTCCTTCGCGTGGCGATCATGTAGCGGCGGATGTCCGTATTACCGGCACCTTCCCTCCCTTCCATGACACTCATACCAAAAGCACTGGAGTAACCAAGCATTGCACCAGATACGTTGTTAAACCACCGAGCCTGGTGCTGCCGTGCCTCCGCCTGAACTTCCGCATCAAGACGCGCTTGGATGAACAGGCCTGTCGGCGTTTTGTGGTGCAGGTGGTATCTGAACGCGAGATCCAGATTCAGCCACCAGCGCACAGTTGTCAGTTTCCCTTTGATTTTTCGTTTAACCAGATCCCGGTACTTAGCATCGCTGAGCACCTTGACATCCTTGCGCTGCTGGAGGCCTTCCATCGTCTGGTACCCGGTGAGGCCCATTTGATGGTAGGTCTGGCCGCGCTGCATCATGCGGTGATATAGAGCGCCCTTCCCCTTCGCAAGCTGGATTACTCCAAATCGGAGGTAGAACTGTGCTGCACTCCCAGGTGTGTATTGTCCTGCCAGTACAGATTCACGTAATCGCGGGTACTCTTCCCAAATAATGAACGCGGCGGAGTCAGGATCGACCGTAACCTCGTCATCTTCTGCGAAACAAACAACCCGCCTTTTCCCGTCCGCGGTATTGATGACCCGCACAGCTGCCGGATCATCGCCACCGTCGAAGTAGGTCATCTCCGCCATCGGATCGGCCAGGCCGTCTGACAGTGAACCATCTCCCCAACGAGCCACCTTTAGCCACAGGGGCTTCGGGATAGGCGTTTGAGGAAACGTAGGGCACTCTGCTTCATCCTCCAACAAGTCCAACTCACCAAAAGACCAGACCCGGTGATAAATCTCCAGGGCCCGGAACGGCTTGTCGTTGAAGTGATGGAACGACCACATAAAGTCGATGTGCACCAACGCTTGTTCCGACACGATCCGGAACTGCGGTTCAGCCATACGACGATTCCACTCGTTATCCTCGATCAGGCCCATAGCCACTCACCTGTCGCCGCCTTGTAGAGCTCCGCTGTTTCAGTGTTGCTCTCCAAGTAACTTGGCAAAGGGTAGGCAGCCCCCATTCCTGAGGACAGCAACAGCTCCCACACGTCACTTGCCAGCCATTGCTTCACCACATACAACTCTCCTCCCTCTTTCGTTTTCACGACACGCTCGGAGTTTCCTTGTAGTTTCGCAATGTTGGCCGCACGGATGCTGCTCTCTGCATCACGGCTACCCAGCATCAGACAGACCCTCTCACGTACCTCCTTGGGGAGGTCTCGCATGTAGGCCGATTTGGCTTTTTTAGCCGCCCCGACCTTTAGATCTTGACTGCATTGCCTAGCTGTGCTACCGGTGAAAGTTGGCAATCCGCGCCCCGTCAGGATGCGGCCAGTCCAACTTTGCGTGATCCCCGGCTTTGCCAGCACGACAGTCAACGGAAGGTTCTCCTTCGCGATGAAGCGTTCCAGCGCAGCCAGTTTCTTATCCGCCAACCAGCGAACCTCCGGGCTCTCGATCAGCGTGTCTGTATGGGGGAACCGCAGAATTCGGAAAAAATCGTACGCTAAGCTAACGGTGTTCTCGTGACAGCCAGGGCGAGAGCGTGAACATATTGTTAAATTGATGCCAGTTCAGCTAACCCAGCATCCAGTACCTTTTCCAGATATGGGCTGCTCATGCCCGCAAATTGCTGCTTCTTCCGCAAGCTTGCCTTAC
>NZ_PQLN01000119.1:0-10918 GCF_002919855.1 Aeromonas sp. ASNIH8
CCGAGCCAGCATGTCGCCAGATGCCTCAACAACATCGTTCAGATCGTTTGCAATAGACATAAAAAATCCGGAACCAGTGATTGGTTCCGGATTGTCCTACAGCAGAAGGATCGGTCAATGGATCCTTAACTGATCAGCATTGCCCATAATGGGGCCTTGTTTATTCACCGGTGTCGGGCTATCTGGCGTACGTTTCAGACTGCCGGGTAAAGCCAAGGGATTCGTAAAGCGACCTGGCCCTGTCATTGAATGACATCACCTCCAGCCGGATCTGGCTTGCATCATGGGCCTTGGCCCAGCCATCACAATGGGCGATCAGTGCCTTGCCTATGCCACGGGATCTGTGGTGCTCATCCACCACCACAGTCGTGATCCGACAGACGGGCAGTTTGGTAAGAAACGGAATGGCTTCATTGATATCGATTCGGGCAGTCAGAAACCCCGCTACCACCCCCTCCACCACGGCGACACAAAACAGTCGCCCCTCGCTCTGGATGGCGTCCAGCAGAAACGCCCGCTGCCGTGAAGAGGGAGGGCAGAACACCTCGGGAGCCTGCTCGAAGTGGATCTGCCCTATCTGCCGATCCAGCTCGACAATGGCGTAGAGATCCTGCTCGGTTGCCTTGCGTATTTCCAATGGGTGCTCCTTGCATTTGGCTGACGAACTGACCCCAAGGCCTGGGGAAGGGTTCATCATAGGAGGAGTCGGCACCAAGGTGAAGCGCCGAATGTATCCATTCAGGATGGCCAAACGGATGGCAACAAACCACAAGGCCCCGTGACGGGGCCTTGTGAACAATCCTGATGGCAGCACGGGCTCAACCCGGCGCACCCAGCTGGGCGACCTGGCGTTCTATGCTGGTTTTCAGATTGTCATCGAGCTTCAAGGCCCGGGCCAGCTCGTCGAGATAGCCGCGTTCCATGAAGTGATCCACCTCGACGGCGAGCAGGGAGGCGAGATAGACCTCGGTGGCCTGCTCCATGTCGGTGACCTCACGGGCCAGCGCTTGCGGATCCAGCGGGCGGGCCAGCTCGGCGTCAATCCAGCGAGCGGTATCGGATTGGCCCTGCTCGGTCAGGTACTGCTGGAGCTTCAGCCGCTCGGCGTCATCGATATGACCGTCGGCCCGGGCCGCGGCCACCATGGCGCGCACCAGCAAGCTGGCTCGGGCATCCAGTTCGGCGCCCGCCAGCTCGTTGAGGGGATGGGGCGGGCCGGCCGCTGGCGCACTCTGGTTCTGCTGCCAGTCCTGATAGAGCTTGTAGGCCAGACCGCCGAGGGCGGCCGCCCCGCCCACCGCCGCCACCTTGGTGCCGTATTTGCGTATATTCTTGTTGCCAAGCAGCAGCGCCATGGCTCCGGCGGCCAGCCCCCCTTGGGCCATGCCTTTCATCTGGGCCTTGCGCGTGTCACCACCATCGTTGAGCCAGCCCTTGCCAGCTCCCATCAATTGCTCCAGTATCTGTTTCATGGGGCCTCCTCATTTGCATGAAATACCATGCTGTGCCGCGCCCACTGAACTCAAGGTGAATGGATGCCACTGCCCCGCCTGTTGCTGCTGACCCTGCTGACGCTCACTGCGTTCGCTGCCAATTCGGTACTCTGCCGCCTCGCCCTGTTCGAAGAGCGGATGGATCCGGCCCTGTTTACCCTGCTGCGGCTGACCAGCGGCGCCCTGATGCTGATCCTGTTGTGCCGGGTTCGCCACCAGTCGCCGCGCCAGGGAGACTGGGGGGGTGCCCTCGCGCTCATCGCCTATGGCGCCGCCTTCTCGTTCGCCTATCTCACCCTGACCACGGGAACCGGTGCCCTGCTGCTGTTTGCCGCCGTCCAGCTCAGCATGCTGGCACCGCCCCTGCTGCGCGGAGAGTCCCTGCCACTGCGCCAGTGGGCTGGCCTGCTGCTCGCCATGGCAGGGCTGGTATTGCTGTTGCTGCCCGGCATCCGGGCGCCGGATCCCCTGGGGGCGGCCCTGATGATAGGCGCCGGCATCGCCTGGGCCTGCTATACCCTGCGGGCCTCACGCTTTGCCGATCCCATCGCCGCCAATGCCGGTCACTTCCTGCGGGCCAGCCTGCCGGCGGCGCTGCTCTACCTGCTGCTTGGCCGGCTTGAGGCCAGCCCGGCGGCCATTGGCTACGCCCTGGCCTCGGGGGCCCTCGCCTCCGGCCTTGGGTATGCGCTCTGGTATCTGGTGCTGCCCCAACTGGGACGCACCCTGGCCGCCAGCGTCCAGCTGCTGGTGCCCCTGCTTGCGGCGCTGGCCGGGATCATCTGGTTGGATGAGTCCTGGTCGCTGCGGTTGTTATTGTCATCACTGGGCATTCTGGGGGGCATAGCCCTGGTCATAACAGGACGCCCCCCACAAGGAGACAAAGCATGATGAAGATGGTCATACTGTTGCTCGCCAGCAGCCTGTCGAGCGGCCTGCTCGCCATAGAGCAGGATCGGGAAACCCATCAAGCCGGGCTTGATCGGGCCTGTTCCGACGCCCAGCAACTGCTGATCGTGCAGGGCCGACAGCAGCGCATCGACACCTGTATCAAGGAGGGGGGCAAAACGACCCGCTGCCAGCAGGAGTTTGCCAGCTTCGGCCAGCGCGAGGGCAACAAGCGCCCCGATTTTTCCAAGGTGCCCGCCTGCCAGCAGGCCGAGGCCTATCGCAAGAGTTACCGGCAATAAGCCGAGGAGAGAGCATGATCCCACCCCGCGAACTGACCCTGCAATTTCTGGCCGAACCGGCCGACGTCAACTTCGGAGGCAAGGTCCATGGCGGCATGGTGATGAAGTGGATCGATCAGGCCGGCTACGCCTGCGCCGCCGGCTGGTGTGGCGGCTATGCCGTCACCGTCTATGTGGGGGGCATCCGTTTTTTACGCCCCATCCAGATAGGCCAGCTGGTGGAGGTGCACGCCAAGGTGATCCACACCGGCACCACCAGCATGCACCTGGCGGTAGACGTCTACAGCCGCCACCCCACTGACCCTGCGCGCCACAAGACCACCCACTGCATCATCATCTTCGTGGCCATGGACGAGCACGGCAAACCGAGTCCTGTGCCCCAATGGCAGCCGGTGAGCGAGCAGGATCTGCAGTTGCAGCAGTACGCCAGGAAGCTGATGACCCTGCGCGAGGAGCTCGACAAGGAGATGCGCCAGCACATGTGACACCCGTCAAACCCAGGCAGCCGAGGCGTGTCTTCGCCGCCCGGGGCGCTATAATGGCGACCACGCTGCCCCATGAGAAACCAAGATGTCACTGGAAACTGCACCGCCCGAGGTCAAACTCGCGGTGGATCTGATAGAACTGCTGGAAACCAACCAGATTGCCCCGGATCTCGTCCTGGCAGCGCTCGCCATCGTTCGCCAGGACTATGAGCGCAAGCGTGAGGAAGGCCGGGCGCACTGACGCTTTCACCTCGACCCTGTCCCTTCAACCCTTCTCCTACAACCCAGGAGGCACCATGTCAGACCCCGTTCGCTTCGAAACCGGCAACGCCATGCTGCTTGGCGGCCTGCGTCGCCATCACGACTTCCAGCACGGCGACTTCGGTGGCCAGTGGCGTGACTTCAGCGCCCTTGGTCCCCTGCCGGGTCAGCTGGGGGAGCACGCCTACGGCGTCATCTGCGGCGCAACTGCCACGCAATGCGAGTATATGTGCGCGGTGGAGGTCGCCGCCCTGGAGGTGCTCCCCCCCGGGCTTGGCCGGATGCGCATCGCCCCCCAGACCTATGCGGTCTTTCGCCATCTGGGCCATGTGGATGCCCTGCCGCACACCTGGCAGCAGGCGCTGGACTGGCTGGCACACTCGGACTATGAGTCCGCCCACAAGCCGGACTTTGAGCGCTACGGCGACAAATTTGACCCAAAGAGCGGCTGTGGGGAGGTGGAAGTCTGGCTCGCCGTGGTACCGAGGCAAGCCCTGGCCTGAGGGGCTGAGACGAAAGCGGCCTTCGCAGGGCACGTCTCAACACGGCAATGTTTGGCGCCGCGCTGCCCTGCTCAACGCGGTACGATTGCCTCCTCCCCCATTACCTCGTCACACAGGGTGATCAGGGCCTCGCACAGCCGGGCGAGGGGCTCACTGCCCCCGGCCCCCAGGTGCAGGGCCAGCTCCACCGGGCGCACCGACGGCCAGTGTGTCAGTTCAACCTGATCGGGCTGCAGCAATCGGGTGGGCAACAGGCTCACCCCTATGCCCGCGCTCACCGCCCCCTGCAGGCTGGCGAGGCTGGCACTCACGTAGGCGATGCGCCAGGGGATCCCCCTGGCATCCAGGGCGTCGGTTATCTGGCGCCGATAGAGGCCTTCGCTCGGAAACACCACCAGGGGAACAGGATCCCGCTCCCCCGCGGGCCAGTCGCGGCTGTCGACCCAGGCGAGCGGCTCGCGCCAGCGGGCGATGGGCTCCCCCTGCCCCCGCCCCTGCTTGATCAGCGCCAGATCCAGCTCCCCCGCCTCGAAGGCCTGCCACAGGGCGTGGCTGAGATCGCTTTGCACCTCCAGCCTCACCTCGGGGTATTGCCGGGCGAAGGCCGCCAGCACCGCCGTCATGGCACCGGCGGCGAAATCCTCCGGCACCCCGAGGCGCAGGGGCAGGCTCGCCTCCCCCACCCGATCTCCCGCCTGGGCCAGCAGCCCCAGGATGCGGCGCGCCAGCCCGAGCAGGGTCTCCCCCTGGGCCGTGGTCACCACCTGGCGGCCGGATCTGTCGAGCAGCGGGCAACCGAGCTGCTGCTCGAGGCGGCGCATCTGCTGGCTGATGGTGGACTGGGTCAGATGCATCCGCTCGCCGGCTCGGGTGAAGCTGCCGGTCTCGACGATGGCGACAAAGCTCTGCAGCAGGTGGGGATCCAGCAAGGGTCGCTCCATGGGAGGGCTCCATTTATAAAATCACTGAAAGTCATTTTATCATTTAATTTCCAAATGACTTGCGGCCCCGTTAGGCTGCCGTCACTCCTCTCTTTTGCCAGGAAAATCCATGTCACAGCCCCCCCAGTCCGGAACACGCCCCGTCAACGCCCTCACCACCGTCTCGGCCCCCAGCCATCAGGGGTGGCTGGAACAGACCCTTCAGCTGGCACTGACCCACCGTCAGCAGGGGGGCCGCCCCTTCGCCGCCCTGCTGGTGCGAGACAATCAGCTGGTGGCGAGCGCCGTCAACCGTATGCTGGAGGCGGGGGATCCCACCCGCCACGCCGAGCTGGAGGCGCTGCGCACCGCCAGCCAACATGGGCCGCTCAAGGGAGCCGTGGTCTACGCCAGCGGCCACCCCTGCCCCATGTGCCTGTGCGCTCTGGTGATGAACGGCATCAGCGCCGTCTACTACGCCTTCGACAATGAAGACGCTGCCCCCTTCGGCTTTGACAGCAGCGCGGCTTACGCGGCGCTGCGGCTACCGCTCAGTCCGCCGCCCCTGCCATTGATCAAGCTGCCAAGCCCCATCCCTGCCGCCGCGCTCTACGGCCCCCAGTTCCATGATTAAGCGCCCGCTTCCCTCCGGCAGCGGCGCCCTGCTGGTGCTGGTGGTGCTCATTGGCATCAACCTGCGCCCCTTCCTCACCGCCATCGGCCCCCTGGCGGGGGAGATAGATGCCCAGCTGGCGCTCGGGATGGACAGGCTGGCCTGGGTCACCCTGCTGCCGCTGCTGCTGATCGGGGTCGGCGTGCTGCTCACCCCGGCCCTGATCGACAAGACCGGGCCACGCCCCCTGCTCGGCGCGGCCCTGTTGCTGCTGATGCTGGGCAGCGCCCTGCGCCTCGATCTCGCGAGCGGTACCCTGCTCATCGCCAGCGCCGCCCTGTGCGGGCTGGGGTCGGCCCTGGTGCAGGGGACACTGCCCGGCCTCATCAAGCGCGCCTTCGCGGGCAAGGTGCCTCTGGTGATGGGGATCTTCTCCGCCTGCATGATGGGGGGCGGGGCGCTCGGTGCCGTGCTCACCCCCAGGGTCGCCGTGCACCTCGACTGGTCCCGGGCGCTGGCCCTGTGGAGCCTGCCGGTGCTGCTGGCCCTGGTCTGGCTCGGCTGGCGGGTGCGCCTGCCCGCCGCCGCGCCGCACTCCCCCGTATCAGGGGAGCAGCGGCTGATCGCGCTGCCCCGCGCCTGGCTGCTGATCGCCTGCTTTGGCATCATCAACAGCGGCTACGGCATCGTCGTGGCCTGGCTGGCCCCCGCCTACCTGGCGCTGGGGTGGTGCCCCCAGCAGGGAGGCGAGCTGGTGGCCTGGCTGGCCCTGGCCCAGACCGTGAGCGGCCTGGGTCTGCCGCTGCTGGCGGCGCGCAAGTTGGACAGGCGCCCCTGGATGGGGCTCGCCATTGTGATGCAGGTGGCGGGCTTTGGCGGCCTCTGGCTCGCCCCAGAAGTCGCCCCCATCCTCTGGTGCCTGCTGTGCGGTGCAGGCCTTGGCGGCAGCTTCTCCCTCATCATGGTGATTGCGCTGGATCACCTGCCAGACCCCAGGCGCGCCGGCAGCCTCAGCGCCCTGATGCAGGGGTTTGGCTTCATCCTGGCGGCCACGGGCCCCTGGGTGGCAGCGCGCCTGCACCACTTGAGCGGCGACTTTGCCAGCGCCTGGCAGTGGCAGTTGGGGGAAGTGGCGCTGATGAGCCTGCTGGTACTGCGTCTGGATCCGCGCCACTACGCCCGCGTGATGCGACAGCCTGCGGCTCCTGTCAGCCAACGGGGCCAGACGGCACAAAGCAATACACCGGCCTAGGGCCGGTGTATTGAGCAAGTTGAAAAGCGAGTGACGGGGCGCCTTAGCGCCCCTTCTTCTGCCGTCCACCCTGGTTGGTGCGCGGTTTGCCCGCAGTGGCCGGCTTGCCCCCCTTGGCCGGGGCCCCCTTGCCAGCGGCGCCTTTAGCAGCTACTCCCTTGCCCACGCCGCCCTTGCCTGCGGGGCTCTTCTTCTCGAAGGCTTCCGGGCCCGGTACGTTGGGGCGCCCGCCAATCTCGTGATCGTCGTCCCGGCGCGGCTTCTTGCCCTGGGCCGCCTTGGCAACCGGCTTGTTGGCAGGCGCCGCCCCCTTGGCCGGTTTGGCCTCGGAGGAGGAGTCTTCAATCAGCTTGAACAGCTCGATCAGCTCGTCGTCGGTAAGGTCGCGCCACTCCCCCACCGGCAACCCCTTGAGGCTGACGTTCATGATGCGGATGCGCTCGAGCTTGGTTACCTCGAAGCCGAAGTGCTCACACATGCGGCGGATCTGGCGGTTCAGCCCCTGCACCAGCGTGATGCGGAACACGAAGGGGGCCTCTCGTTTCACCTTGCACTTCTTGGTGACGGCGCCGAGGATGGGCACCCCGGCCCCCATGCCCCGGATAAACTCGTCTGTCACCGGCTTGTCCACGGTCACCAGGTACTCTTTCTCGTGATCGTTGCCCGCCCGCAGGATCTTGTTCACCAGATCCCCGTGGTTGGTGAGGAAGATGAGGCCCTGGGAGTCCTTGTCGAGGCGCCCAATGGGGAAGATGCGGGTGCTGTGGTTGACGAAGTCGACGATGTTGTCCTTCTCCCCCGCCTCCGTGGTGGAGACGATGCCCACCGGCTTGTTCAGCACGATGAAGACCAGGCTGTCCGCCTCCCGCGCCTCTATCACCTGACCGTTGACCTTGACCAGATCCCCGGCAAACACCTGATCGCCGATCCCGGCCCGCTTGCCGTTGATGTAGACATGGCCCTGCTCGATGAAGCGATCGGCCTCGCGACGGGAGCAGATGCCGCTCTCGCTGATGTATTTGTTCAGGCGCATGGATTCATCGGCCAGCATGGGTCACCTGCCAGATAGTGGAGTTCAAAAGAAGTGTCGGCTCAGTCAGCCAGGTCATGGTCGGGTTAGTCTGCATACATGTCCATCTACAAAAAGAATCAACAAAAAAGAATCTACAAAAAGCGCCTGCAATCAGTCTCTTCAAAAGGGCAAGGCCGCCCTTTCTTCAAAAAAACGCCGCTACAGTAGCATATTGCGCCATCCCTTGCCCCGCCCCGTGCACCGGATCCTGCCATCCGCCCCACCTTACCCCTGCTCCCGCTCTTCTCTCCCCTGCCCAACCTGGAGCGACAAGCCAGCGGTCGCAGAGAGCGTCGAAGGATACCCATAGAGAGGGATGAACTAAAACTTGCTATTTATTGACTTTAAATGCATAAAAAGATTTTCGTCAGCGCGAATTATCACGTTCGTGTCGGCCATGTAGCGGCGTCACCGCCATCATTGTCGGCAATTACCGCCACGAAACAAATTTTTATCCGTATTCACTTTCACCGTCGAATATAAAGCGGGGTGCGGCGCCGATCCTTCTCTGGCAAGAGGCCAATTTCCCTTTATTACAGGAGTTACAGATGAGTCATTCCCTCTCTCAGGAGGCATTCCTGGCCCAGGTGGCCAGCCGCAACCCCCACCAACCCGAGTTCATCCAGGCGGTGAGTGAGGTCGTCGCCTCCATCTGGCCCTATGTGGAGCGTCACCCCCGCTACCTGCAACACGGCCTGCTGGAGCGGCTGGTGGAGCCCGAGCGCCTTGTGCAGTTTCGGGTGAGCTGGGTGGATGACCAGGGTCAGGTGCGGGTGAACCGTGGCTACCGCATCCAGCACAACAGCGCCATCGGTCCCTTCAAGGGAGGCATGCGCTTCCACCCCTCGGTGGATCTCTCGGTGCTCAAATTCCTCGCCTTCGAGCAGACCTTCAAGAATGCCCTCACCACCCTGCCCATGGGCGGCGGCAAGGGGGGCAGCGATTTCGATCCCAAGGGCAAGAGCGAGGGAGAGGTGATGCGCTTCTGCCAGGCGCTGATGCTGGAGCTCTATCGCCACCTCGGGGCCAACACCGACGTGCCGGCCGGTGACATCGGGGTCGGCGGGCGCGAAGTGAGCTACATGGCGGGCATGATGAAGAAGCTCACCAACAGCGCCGAGTGCGTCTTCACCGGCAAGGGACTCTCCTTTGGCGGCAGCCTCATTCGCCCGGAAGCCACCGGCTACGGCCTGCTCTACTTCGTCGAGGCCATGCTGGCCCATCGTGGCCAGTCCCTCGATGGCATGCGAGTCTCGGTGTCGGGCTCGGGCAACGTGGCCCAGTACGCCATCGAGAAGGCGATGGCGCTCGGCGCCTGTGTCATCACCGTCTCCGACTCCGGCGGCACCGTCTATGATCCCGACGGCTTCACCCCGGAGAAGCTGGCACGCCTGATGGAGCTTAAAAACGAGCAGCGCAAGCGAGTGGCGGATTACGCCCACGAGCTGGGGCTGGAGTTCTTCACCGGTCGTACCCCCTGGCACCTGGCGACCGACGTCGCCCTCCCCTGCGCTACCCAGAACGAGCTCGATGAATCGGACGCCGCCGCCCTGATCGCGAACGGCGTACAGCTGGTGGCCGAGGGGGCCAACATGCCCTCCAGCGCCGCCGCCATCCGCCTCTTCCACGACGCCAGGGTGCTGTTCGCACCAGGCAAGGCCGCCAACGCCGGTGGGGTTGCCACCTCGGGTCTCGAGATGAGCCAGAATGCCCAGCGCCTCTCCTGGACCCGGGAGGAGGTGGACGCCCGTCTCAAGGGGATCATGGCCAGCATCCACGCCACCTGTGTGCGCTACGGCCAGGTGGATCAGGATGACGGCCATGTGAACTACGAAAGCGGCGCCAACATCGCCGGCTTCGTCAAGGTGGCCGACGCCATGCTGGCGCAAGGGGTCTGCTAGTTCCCGCCACTCCCCGAAACGCCCCCAAAAGCAACAGGGCAGCCCATGGCTGCCCTGTTGTGTTAGATGCATCGCTGTCGCTTTCATCTGGGCGATCGCAGGTTGCATGCCCGGCGCCACTTCACGCCCACTTCACCCAGCCATGACACCCTCACCCCTCTTTCATGCGCGAACGAGGACAACGAGATGACAACGACCATAGGCGCCCTCCTGATCCTGGCCGGGCTCGGCTGCTTTGGGGCCTTCAACCTGCTTGGCACCACAGTGGATGCACAGGGATTCCTGCACGAGCCCTTTGCCCTGCTGCCCCTGGGCTATCTGCTGCTCTTCATCGGCATGGTGCTCACCTTGCGCCCTCTGCTGCGCAGACTCCTCGCCAAGGGGGAATAAACCCGTTGTGACGCGCCAGAGGTGCTCAGCGATAGCGGCTGATCTCGATAAGGTTCTGATCCGGGTCCAAGCAATAACCGATTCGATGGGGCCGCAGGCACCGCTTTTTGTCACCGGTCCCTCCACTATCTCGACCCCCTGGCTCGCGAGCTGGGCCATCACCTGATCCAGGGGCCAGCGGGTGATGAGGCAGAGATCCCCAGAGCCCACCTGAGCCCGGTTGCGCCGCTCCTCCCCCAGCAATTGCAGATTGATCTTCTGGTTGCCAAAGCGCAGGGCCCGGCGCCCCTCCCCGAAGGTGATGGGCTCCATCTTGAAGGCGCGGCTGTAAAACGCTACCGCCCGCTCGATGTCGCTCACCGTCAATACCAGATGGTCGATATGGCTGATCATGCATGCTCCCTGTGGTGGTGATCCCCACCCCATCATAACCAGTCCCCTTGGCAGAGACTGTGCCTTGGCACACATCCATTATCCCTAACCATTTCTTTTATCAGGGAAATACACCTTATCGCACGGCGGCGCAGGCCTTGTCTCGTTGGGCCAGCAGTGCTTCGTCCTCGCTCTCCATGGCCGCCAGAATGGCCTGATTGCAGGCCCGCTCCGCGAGCTTCGCCGGGCTCTGCTTGGCATCGGCGATCTCCGCAATCATGGGGCGATAGCCGACAGCAGCCGAGCAGTACATGGTGCGGTACTTAGCAGGGCGGGAGCACACTTTGTTGATATTTTAACCAAAGAATAACTGAGCCCGATAGTCGTCATTCCAGCCGGCTCTTTTTAGCTTGTTTCTCTGACTTCGAGCACCACAATTGCTCTGTTTTACGATATTCATTACGAT
>NZ_PQLN01000012.1:0-68826 GCF_002919855.1 Aeromonas sp. ASNIH8
TGTGAAAAGAGTGTTTACCGAGATCAATACCAATAAGCGCAACGTTTTCCATGATGGCCTCTCCTGAAAGAAAAACACCCTGTCAGCGTACCGCTCACAGGGTGGGGGTGACCATCTCATTAGACCCGCACGAGCGCGGGTCATATCAGCATATCAGGCATCCGGCTGGCCGAGCATGGCCTTGAGGTGCTCTTCCAGGCTGGGTTCGGGGGCCTTGAGGGTCGAGAGGAACAACTGCTCTATGCCTGCCCTGTCCTGGCTCTTCACGATGAACACCAGCCGGGACTGGGCCTTGCCTTCGGGCCACTCCCCCAGCGCCTGCAACGGATAGAGCTGGCCGTGCACGCCGTGGATCACCACGGGCTGGCTCTCCCCTTCCAGTTGCAATATCCCCTTGAGACGCAGCAGGGCATCGCCGTATTGCGCCTGCACCGCGTCGATGGCGGCCAGCAGGCGGGAAGGCTTGAGCGGCTCGCCGATGCGCAGGGAGAAACTTTCGATATTGCCGTGCTCGAAGCGGGTGGGCGCGGCCGTCCCCACCTTGGCGGCAAACGGCGTCATCTTCGGCTGCATGGGCGAAGCCAGCCCCTGTTTCGGGGATTCGGTACGCAGCCAGGCCAGCAACTGGCGCACGTCGCGCCCCGCCGCCTCGTTGTAGGCGCCGAGCTTCTCCAGCACCGCAGGTGAGAGCACCCCATTGCTGACCCGCTGGATGGGGGCTGCCGGATTGAGGGCCGCCAGTTGGGCTTCCACCCGAGCAAGGGTCTCTTCATCCACCAGGTCCCCCTTGCTCACCACCAGCAGATCCGCCAGCGCCACCTGTTTGACCGCCTCATATTGAGCCGCAAGCTGCTGCTCGATATGGCCGGCATCCACTACGGTGACGGTGCCATCGAAGCGGTAGCGCTGGGCGATAAAGCCCTCTTCCCTCAACGTGAACAGCACGGGGGCCGGATCGGCCAGACCCGTGGTCTCGATGATCAGCCGTTTGAAGGGCTTGATTTTCCGTTGGATGGCCTTCATGAAAAGCCCCTGCAGCGCCTCCACCAGGGAGCCCTGCACCGAGCAGCAGATGCAGCCGGAATCGAGCAGCACCACCTGCTCGTCCACCTGCTGTACCAGATGGTGATCCAGCCCCACGGAGCCGAACTCATTGATGAGCACGGCGCACTCCCCGAGCTCGGGCTGCTTGACCCAGTGGTTGAGCAAGGTGGTCTTGCCGCTGCCGAGAAAACCGGTCAGCAGGGTCACGGGGATGCGGGTGTCTTGCATGTCTGTCATCGGGTTGCCCCCCCTCTGATCGGCAGGAGGATGAGTAAGCGAGTGTCTTGCATATCGGTCATGTCAGATCCTTACCGGTTGGCGAACAGGTCGCCGAGCCAGCGGTTTTCGAAACGGCCATGGGGGTCAAGCTCCCGCTTCAGGGCCAGGAAGTCGTGCCAGCGCGGCAACAAGGCAGGGAAGTCGTAGAGGTCCATCGCCAGGTGCTTGCCGAAATGGGGAATGCCGCCGAGCGGCACCAGCAGTTGCTGCAACTCGCGCATCTGCTCCATGGAGCCCCCGACGAAGGTCCCGTCCGCCGCCAGATAGACCAGAAAACCTATCCAGCACACCGACTTGTCATGGGCGGCACTGAGCCAGGCCACGGAGGGGCCGGTGCAGCGCAGGATGAAGGGGTAGTGCAGCACGCCGGGGTTCGCCTCCTGCCATGCCTGCAGGATTTCAAGGGCCTCCCCCATGCGTTCGAGGGGCACGGCCACCTCGCAGTTGATCTGGGGAGCAGGGATCCCCTTGCAGAGGATCTGGTAGACGTTGCCCACCAGATCCGAGGCGTCCTTGAAGCGGCGTACCGTCTCGAAGTGCTCGCCTGCCCTGGCCTCGTCCTTGGTGTCTCTGGCCATCTTCTGCAGGGTCGCGTCTATGGTGGCATTGAGCGCCAGGTTCATGCGCTCGTCCATGTCTCCCTCCAGCACCAGCGGCTCGCTGCCCCCGGCCCGGTAGCGGGCCACCTCGTCATCGGAGGCGGGATCCACCAGCCAGATGTGGCTCTCGCCGGTCCAGGCGAACCACCAGCTCTTCACGAAGGCGTGCTCCCGGTTGAGGCGCTCGTTGTGTTCCAGCAGGAAGGGGTAGTCAGTGGTGAACTTGGTGCAGCGCATGATGCGGTTGGGCACAGTGTTGAGGGTCACATCCAGCAGGATGCCGAGCATCCCCATGCCCATCACGAAGGCGCCGAAGCGCGGATCGGTGCGATCCACACGGATGATGTCGCCGCTCGCCAGCATCACGGTCAGGGCAGCCACCGCATCGCACAGGGCGGACTGGTGCAGCCCCTGCCCATGGGTGCCGGTACTGAGCGCACCGCCCAGGGTCTGGATACCGATGACGCCGGGGGACGCCGGCAGCATGCGATCCATGGCGATGAGGTCGGCATAGACGGTATCAAGCGGCGTCCCCGCCAGGTAGGTCACCGTATCGGCAGTCTTGTCCAGCTGGCCGCGCAGGTGGTGCAGGTCCACCAGCAGCGCCTGGCTGCCTTCGGCGTAGACACTGTGGATGGGTTCGAAAGAGAGGCCGGAGCCGATGAGCCGCAGCTTGCGCTCGGGGTATTCCCGCAGCAGTTGCTGCAGCTCGTCACGGGTCGTCGGGCGCCACACCTGATCAAGGGCGCCGAGGGGGTTGGTTCTGGACCAGTTGAACAGCACCTCCCGATTGCCAATCGCCTTGATGCTGTGAAATGCCTGGAACCTGACCGTCATACCGCGCCTCATCTGACTTCAAAATGAGCGCCAATTCTACCGAAAAGTGGCTGCCAAGGCATGAAAAACAAGACCCTACAGTCGGGGGTGGATAGGGGGAGCCCCCCTCCCCGCCTCAGCGCGTCTGCTGGGTCAATGCCAGCAACATGCCGAATCCCACCAGCAGGCCCCCGAACACCCGATCGATCCAGTGGCGTACCGCCAGCAGTCGGTCCCGCACCGCAGGGGTGGAGAAGAAGAGCGCCACCGCACCAAACCAGAGGGCGTGCGCCAGCGCGATGAAGGCGCCATAGCCGATCTGGACCGCCAGCGGCGTCTGCGGCTGCACCACCTGCATGAAGAGGCTGACGATGAAGATGGTGGTCTTGGGATTGAGCACATTGGTCAGAAATCCGGTGCGCAGCGCACCCAGACTGGAGAGGGCAGGCTGACAGATGCTCTCTTCATCGGCAGCCGGTTTGGCCCGCAGCATCTTGATGCCGAGGAAGATGAGATAGGCGGCCCCTGCCAGCTTGATGAGGTTGAACAGCCAGAGGGATTGCTGGATCAGCAGGCCCACCCCCAGCAGGGTGTAGGCCACGTGCACGCAGACCCCGGCCGCGATGCCGATCGCCGTCAGCACGCCGGTGCGGCGCGAGAGCAGCAGGCTGTTACGCGACACCATGGCAAAGTCGGGCCCGGGGCTGATGACGGCAAAGAGAGTAATGGCGACAACGGCTAACAGTTCGGTCATGAAAATAGTCCTGATTAGAGGGGATATCGGCTATTTTATTTGCCAACAACACCAATAACGAACGATGATTTCTGACATGAATGGTGAAAAAAACTCACAAAAAGACCTCTCGCTTCCCTCCCTCACCGCCCTGCGCTGTTTCGAGGTGGCTGCCCGCACCGAGCATTTCGGCCGCGCCGCCGACGAACTGCACCTCACCCATGGCGCCATCAGCCGGGCGGTACGACTGCTCGAGGAGGATCTGGGGGTCATGCTGTTCGAGCGGCGCCAGCGCCGGGTCTTTCTGACCGACGCGGGTGAACGGTTCTATCAGGCGGTCAGAGAGGGGCTGGGCAGCATCCGCCAGACGGCGCAGGCCCTGCGCCAGCAGAGCCGTCCCCAGTCGCTGGTGCTCTCCTGCGAACCCACCCTTCTGATGCGCTGGCTGATCCCGCGCTGGCCCGCCTTCCAGGCCCTGCACCCGGAGCTGGACGTACACCTGATGGCGGGCGGCGGCGCCCTCAGCTTTGGCAGCGGCATCGATCTCGCCATCCGGCGCAACGACTTTCACTGGCCTGCCGAGCTCTACAACCAGTTGCTGTTCGAAGAGCGGACCGGCCCTGTCTGCCCGCCGGGCAAGGTGACGCACTTTTTTGAATCCAGGGGGGATGTGCAGGCCCTCAGGCCAACGGCCCCCCGTCTGCACACCAAGACCCGTCCGGGCGCCTGGTTGGAGTGGCAGCAGCACGCAGGCATGTCCGCCGACGAGGAGGTGCCGGGTCAGACCTTCGAGCACTTCTATTTCAGCCTGCAGGCGGCAGTCGCCGGGCTGGGAGTCGCCATCGGCCCCTACCGCCAGGTGTGCGACGATATCGAGGCCGGTCTGCTGGTGGCACCGCTCGGCTTCGTCCCCGACGGCACCGGCTATCACCTGCTCGCCCCCGCCCCTCCCGAACCCGGCAGCCCCCACGACATCCTGGTGAACTGGCTGCACAGCCTGGTGGGCGCGGCCTAGCCCTGGGCGGTGCGCCCGGCAGCGACCTGTATCTCTCCCGCCGTCAGCTCCCGGCAGAACTGGCGTATCGGCATGGGGCGGGCAAACAGGTATCCCTGCAGATACTGGACCCCCTTGCCTCTCAGATAGGCGGCCTGCTGCTCCGTCTCCACCCCTTCGGCCACCAGGGACAACCCCAGCCGTCCCCCAAGGTCGATGACGTTGTCCACGATGTGCTCGGAGAGGGACTCCGTCCCGATACGGCCGATGAAGGAGCGGTCGATCTTGAGATAGTCCACGTGGAATTGCTGCAGATAGATGAGGCTGGAGTGGCCGGTGCCAAAGTCATCGATGGCGAGCTGCACCCCCATCTCGTCGAGCTGGCGAAACAGGGAGAGGGTCTGCGGGCTGGTCACCAGCAGCTCCCGCTCCGTGAGCTCCAGCACCAGCACCACCCGTCCCGGAACGAAGTGGCCGAGGAAGTCGCGGCACTCCGCCACCAGGGAGAGGTCCCGGCAGTGGATGGCACTGATGTTGAAGCTGATGTGAAATGCCTCGGGCAACTGCTCCTGTACCGGGTGGAGTGTCTTGGCCACCGTCTTCATCAGGTTGACCGTCATGGGCACGATCAGGCCAGACTCTTCCGCCTGGGGGATGAAGAGATCGGGGCGGATCAGCCCCTCGGTGGCATGTTGCCAGCGCATCAGTACCTCGGCTCCCACCATCTTGCCGCCCTTGCTGGCGATCAGCGGTTGCAGATAGGGGACAAACTCCCTGGATCGCAGCCCGCGTCTCAGCTCGTCCGTCAGGGCCCCCGGCCGCCCAAGCAGCCACCACACCAGCAGTGAGAGCACCAGCGAACTGGCTCCCAGCCAGATCAGCTGCAGATGGCGAGCCTCCCACAGGGCACGCCAGTAGATCGGCATGGCATAACCGGCGTGGATGGTGAAGGGGTAACGCTGGGAGGCGAGTATCAGGGCAAACTTGCTGTGCAGTTTCGGCGGATCGCTTTGGAAGTGGCCGGACTCATCGAGCCAGGCGGACCCCACCTGCAAGAACAGCTCGCTGGGATCGCTGCTCAGGGTGAGCATGAAACTGAGCTGGCTGCTGTCAATGGCGCTCAGTGCCGCATCACGCCCCCGCTCCTGACGCACCACCAGCAAGGGGTGATTCTTGCGCACCAGGTTGCCGCTCATCAGCAGCAACTTGCGATCCGTGTAGCGGGAGCCGTCATCCACTTCCCTGGCAGGCCCAAACAGCGAGGTGCAGTTGATGATCCCCTGTCGCACCAGATTGATGGAGCGCAGGAACGGCTCCAGCGCCACCCGCTTGCGCAGCAGCAACAGGTTGTCGCTGCAGGAGCGACCGGCCAGCGGCAATACCTCGAGGTTGGCCCGCTCGGCCTGATCCAGCATGCGCTCCAGCAAGGTTCTGGCCTTGCTGGCTGACGCACTGGCATCGTTCTTCAGCTCCTGCTCGTAGCTGTCATGCACCATCCACCCTCCCATCACCAGGGGCAGGGCTAACACCAGCAGGGCACAACCAAGGCGCCACTTCATGCGGGCCAGATCAATCCGGAACAGAAACATAGCAACCACGCCGCAATGCGCGGGCCCGCTTCGCAGGTACCGCGGTATAAAAATGCCCACCAGGAAACGGTGGGGCCATCATGGCCAGACAACGAAAGCGCAACGCGCGTACCAGGCAAATCGACGACGCCGTTGCTGGGCATGGCGGGTCATTATCGCGCAGCCCCCTGAAATGGAAAATGCCGCGTCGAGACGCGGCATTGTTATTTTCAGTGGTCAGACCGGCGAGTCTCAGACCGCTTGCTGCAGGATCACCGCATCGGCCTTCTTGGTGTAGGAGGCGATCTCGTTGAAGTTCAGGTAGCGGTAGGTGTCGGCAGCAGTGGCGTCCAGGGTCTTGGCATACTGCAGGTACTCTTCCACGGTCGGGATCTTGCCGATGATGGCGGCAACCGCGGCCAGCTCCGCAGAAGCCAGATAGACGTTGGCACCCTTGCCCAGACGGTTCGGGAAGTTGCGGGTGGAGGTGGAGACCACGGAGGCCCCTTCCGCCACGCGCGCCTGGTTGCCCATGCAGAGGGAGCAGCCCGGGATTTCGATGCGAGCACCGACCCGACCGAAGATGCCGTAGTAGCCCTCTTCGGTCAGCTGATCCTTGTCCATCTTGGTGGGGGGGGCGATCCACATGCGGGTCGGCAGCTCGCCCTGATACTTCTCGAGCAGTTTGCCAGCGGCGCGGAAGTGGCCGATGTTGGTCATGCAGGAACCGATGAACACCTCGTCAATCTTGTCACCCGCCACGTCGCTCAGCAGACGGGCGTCGTCCGGATCGTTCGGCGCACACAGGATCGGCTCCTTGATGGTGGCCAGATCGATCTCGATGATTTCGGCGTACTCGGCATCCTTGTCCGCTTCCATCAGTACCGGGTTGGCCAGCCACTCTTCCATCCCCTTGATGCGGCGGGTGATGGTGCGCACGTCGCCGTAGCCTTCAGAGAGCATCCACTTCAGCATCACGATGTTCGACTTCAGATACTCGATGATCGGCTCTTTATCCAGCTTGATGGTGCAACCAGCGGCAGAGCGCTCGGCGCTGGCGTCCGCCAGCTCGAATGCCTGCTCCACCTTCAGGGTCGGCAGACCTTCGATCTCGAGGATGCGGCCGGAGAAGATGTTCTTCTTGCCCGCTTTCTCGACGGTCAGCAGCCCTTTCTGGATGGCGGCGTAGGGGATGGCATGGACCAGGTCACGCAGGGTGATGCCCGGCTGCAGCTCGCCCTTGAAGCGCACCAGCACGGATTCCGGCATGTCCAGCGGCATCACGCCGGTGGCGGCGGCGAAGGCCACCAGACCAGAGCCAGCCGGGAAGGAGATGCCGATGGGGAAACGGGTGTGGGAGTCACCACCGGTACCCACGGTATCCGGCAGCAGCATGCGGTTCAGCCAGGAGTGGATGACGCCGTCGCCCGGACGCAGAGAGACACCGCCGCGGTTCATGATGAAGTCCGGCAGGGTGTGGTGGGTCTGCACGTCGATGGGCTTGGGATAAGCGGCGGTGTGGCAGAAGGACTGCATGGTCAGATCGGCAGAGAAGCCGAGGCAGGCGAGATCTTTGAGCTCGTCGCGGGTCATCGGGCCCGTGGTGTCCTGAGAGCCGACCGTGGTCATCTTGGGTTCGCAGTAGGTGCCCGGGCGGATGCCCTCCACGCCACATGCCTTGCCCACCATCTTCTGGGCCAGGGTGAAGCCCTTGCCGGTGTCGGCAACAGGCTGCGGACGACGGAACACGGTGGAGAACGGCAGACCCAGCGCTTCGCGGGCCTTGTCGGTCAGGCCGCGGCCGATGATCAGCGGAATGCGGCCACCGGCGCGCACTTCATCGATCAGCACCTCGGTCTTCAGTTCGAACCGGGCCAGCACCTCGTCGGTGCCGTGGCGGGTGATCTTGCCCTCATAGGGGAAGATGTCGATGACATCGCCCATTTCCAGCTTGGAGACGTCCACTTCGATGGGCAGGGCGCCGGCATCTTCCATGGTGTTGAAGAAGATGGGGGCAATCTTGCCACCGAGGCAGACGCCGCCGGCACGCTTGTTCGGCACGAACGGAATGTCGTCGCCCATGAACCAGAGCACGGAGTTGGTGGCGGATTTACGGGAAGAGCCGGTACCGACCACGTCACCCACGTAAGCCAGCGGGAAGCCCTGCTCTTTCAGGGAATCAATGGTCTTGATGGGGCCGATGACGCCATCCTTGTCCGGGGTGATGCCGGGACGGGCGTTCTTCAGCATCGCCAGGGCGTGCAGCGGAATATCCGGGCGGGACCAGGCGTCCGGCGCCGGCGACAGATCGTCGGTGTTGGTTTCGCCGGTCACCTTGAACACGGTGACGGTGATCTTCTCGGCCAGGGCCGGGCGGTTCAGGAACCACTCGGCGTCAGCCCAGGATTGCAGCACCTGCTTGGCGTGGGCATTGCCCGCCTTGGCCTTCTCTTCCACGTCGTGGAAGGAGTCGAACATCAGCAGGGTGTGAGAGAGGCCCTTGGCGGCAAGAGGAGCCAGGGTCGCATCGTCCAGCAGGTCGATCAGCGGCTGAATGTTGTAACCACCCTGCATGGTACCGAGCAGCTCGACGGCTTCGGCGGCAGTCAGGATGGGGGAATGGGCCTCGCCCTTGGCGACGGCGGTGAGGAAGCCGGCTTTCACATAGGCCGCTTCATCAACACCCGGGGGAATGCGGGAGGACAACAGTTCTTTCAGAAAGTCCTGTTCGCCGGCGGGCGGGTTCTTCAACAGCTCGACCAGGGCGGCGACCTGCTCTGCGTCCAGAGGTTTGGCGACCACGCCTTCGGCGGCACGTTCTGCGACGTGTTTACGGTATGTTTCAAGCACGACTAATTCCTCTTTGGTCTTTTTTTTGGGGTTCGCCCAAGCTCGCGGCGATCGTCCTTGCGGGACACCCGTAGGGTGCCCCCCACTATATAAGTTTTAACGACTAATTAAAATCCAAACCCTGTGCAGTTATTCATCAAACCAGCATAACCATATAAACCAATTAGGTTTTTTTAGAGTGACAAGCCGCCCACCCAAGGTGAGTTAACAAAAAGGCAGCATTTCGCCCTTATTGGAACGTAGTGCCCAATTGCAGATAGAACATGTCGTGTCCCCCCTCCGCCACGCCATAGCCGAGGAAGATGGGACCGAGGAAACTCTCCACCCCCATATAGAGGGAACCCGAGGTATAGGAGGATTCGATACTGATGTCCTCTCCCTTGTCCCAGACCCCCCCTTGCTCGAGGGAGCCCCCGAGGAACAGGGGCGCCTTGAAGGCGCCGAAGTCGTTGTCCGCCACCCGGTAGATGTAGCGCAGCCCGCCGAACAGGCTGTAGCGACCGCTCAACTGGTAATGCTGGAAGCCGGACATGCGGAACAGCCCGCCCAGATCCTGCACGAACAGCGGTACCGTCTCCTGGGAGCTTGAGCCGCCCCCTTCCAGCATCAGGTTGAGGCTGTGCCTGTCCCAGGACCAGGGCTTGATCATCACCAGCCGGTAATTCACCCCCTCGGCCTGCTCGGAGGGCGCGTCCGCGGGGTCGAGATCGACGTAGGAGTAGCCCCCCTTGATGTCCCAGTAGACCCCCTGATAGGGGAAGTAGCGGCTGTCGAGGGTGTCGTGCTCGAAGCGGATGTAGGGTCCCCAGGCGGAGGCATCGGCATCCGCGTTGGTGAGGTTCTGGATCTCCACGCTGCCGATCTTGCCCTCCAGCCCAAGGGAGAAGCGGCTCCAGGGCTGGCGATTCCAGCCGACGGCGAGATCCACGCTGGTGAAGCTGTACTCGGAGTCCAGATAGCTGACCCCGGACGACGACCTGCTCTCTTCCGGGAAGAAGACGCGTCGCTGGGTCTTGTCGTAGGCCAGGCTCGTCTCGCCGAAGTAGGTCTGGGAGGGCTCCAGCGGGGTGTAGAAGTCGGTCTTGAGGTGCTTGGCGGTCCCGAGGGACGCCTCGGTCAGCCACTCGCCTCCCCAGTCGTTGACGTTGGTGAGGGTGTAGGACATGCCGACGTTGTAGTTGGAGCTGCTCTCGAAGTCATCGGAGAAGCCGAGCTGGAAGTTGAGATAACCCGGCCCCCAGTTCTTCTCGCTGGCGTCCACCACCAGCACGTTCTCCCCGTCCCGCTCCTCCACCTCGTAGGTGATGCGATCGAACGACTCCAGGGCGTAGAGGCGACGGATCCCCGCCTCCAGGCTCTCGTAGGTCTGCACCTTGTCCGGACGCACGTTCAGCATGGCCCGCACCGTGTCGTCGGAGAGGCGCGACTTGTTGATGATCTCCACCTTGTCGATGTAGTAGGCGGGCTGGCCGCTGCGCTCGGCGCGCCGGCTCAGCTTGCCGTTGCGATAGTCGGCGTAGGCGGCGGGCGAGAGAGAGAGTGCATCGAGCCGGGCCGCTGCACTGTTGGCGACCGCCTCCCCGATCTTGATCCCCTCCGGCATCAGGGCGAAGTCGGCGATCCCCATGTTGCCGAACTCGGGGGTCAGCAGGATGTCCCTGGGGCCCAGCAGCGCCTTCTGCTTTTCGGTCCCCACCTGGGTCATGTAGGTGGTGAGCTGATCGATCATGGCCAATCCCGACTTGAGGGACTCCCGGGTACGCAGCTTGGCGCTGATGTCCACCGCGATCACCACGTCGGCCCCCATGGCCTTGGCCACGTCCACCGGCATGTTGTTGACCGTGCCACCATCGGCCAGGATGCGGCCGTCCCAGTCCACCGGCTTGAGGGCACCGGGAATGGACATGGAGGCCTGCATCGCCTTGGCGAGGCTGCCGTGATCCAGCACGAAGGGGGTCACCGTCTCCATGTCGGTCGCCACCGCGCGATAGGGGATAGGCAGGTTGTCGAAGCTCTTTTGCGCCGGCAGGTTGGAGGTGGCGTGGCGCAGCAGGCTGGCCATGGACTGTCCCTGGAAGAAGCCGTGCGGCAGCTGGGTCTGGTCACCGTTGACCCCGATGTCGGTGCGCAGCTGGTACTTCTCGGTCTGCTGCTTCTTGCGCAGGGATAGCTCGTCGCGCCCCACCTTGTCCTGATAGCCCTTGTTCCAGTCGATGGCCAGCGTCGTGCGCTCCACCTCCTCGGCGCTGAGCCCCATGGCATACATGCCCGCCACATAGGAGCCCATGCTGGTCCCGACGATGATGTCCACCGGGATGTGCTTTGCCTCCAGCACCTTGAGCACCCCGATATGGGCCGACCCCTTGGCCCCGCCGCCGCTCAGTACCAGGGCGATCCTCGGACGCTCCATCTTGGTTGCCCCCGGGTTTCTGGCCGAAGGCGCGGGATCATTGGCTCCGGCCGCCGCCATGAACGGCAGGGTCGCCAGCAGGAGCACGAGCAGGTGGGTCCATCCCCGATGAAAGATGCGCATATGAGAGTCCATAAATCCGGTGCGAGTCGAGCGGGCAGGCCGCCAGTCAGGTGCAGCCTACTATAAGTGCAAGCACTTTAACCGCAAGCCGGGGTGCTGGCGAGGGGTCGCCCCGCTTGCGACGATGTCTCGGCAAAATCGGGCGCCAATCCAGCCCAATCCGGGTGTGAGCGCAAACGTTAATCGACAATAAAGGCCCCCACCGCCTCAAGAGCGCGCCAAATCAGCCGCTATTATGAGTTCAACCCTGGTTCACACTTACGAGTCACCCTTATGTTCGCAAGCCTGACACTGAAACAGAAAATTCTGGCCACCGTCATCCTCGCCGTGGCCCTCTCCTGCCTGCTGGTGGGCTATTTCAGCCAGCGTTCTGCCCAGCAGCTGATCGAGGACCGCATGTTCGAGCAGGAGCTGCCCAACCTGACCCAGCGCATCGGCAAGGAGATCGAAAAGGATCTCACCTCGGTCGCCAATGCCGCCAGACAGCTTGCCAACGACCGCTTCGTGCTGGACTGGGTCGAGCGCGGCATGCCCAAGGAGCAGGAGTCCATCCTCATCAACCAGCTCAAGGACATGACGAGCCAGTATGGTCTGGTCACCGCCTCCTTCGCCGATCGTCAGAGTGCCGCCTACTACAACCAGGACGGTTTTCTGCGCATCCTGAACCACGAGCAGGACAACTGGTTCTATGACTACACCAAGAGCCGCCAGGATCTGATGCTTAGCATCTTTCGGGAGAGCAACGGCGAGGTGAAACTGTTCGTCAACTTCCAGCAACTCGACGGACGCGGCCTCGCCGGCCTCGCCAAATCCCTCGACAGCATGGTCAGCATGCTCGCCAACTTCCGCATCGGCGACAGCGGCTTCGTCTTCATGACAGACGGCAGCGGCAAGGTGAAGCTGCACCCCGACGCCGCCCGCATCGATCGGGACAACCTGACCCAGCTGGCCAGCGGCAGTAGCACCAACCTGCTCAACAAGCAGCCCTTTGCCGCCACCCATGCCGAGGTCGACGGCCAGCCAGTAATCCTGGCCAGCAGCTACATCCCCCTGCTCGACTGGTATCTGGTGGCTCAGGTGCCGGAGGCCGAGATTTATGCCGAACTGGACAGAGCGCGCCTGCACATGGTGCTGGTCAGCCTGGCCATCGCCGTCGGCATGGGGCTGCTCGGCGTTCTCCTGGCGGGCTCCGTGAGCCGCCCCCTCAACGAACTGGCCCGCCTGTTCCGCGAACTCGGCAGCGGTGATGGCGACCTCACCCATCGCCTCAAGGTCGATGGCCGTGACGAACTGGCCCAGGTGGCGACCGGCTTCAACAACTTTGTCGCCAAGATCCACGGCTCCATCGAACAGGTGGCGAGCAACTCCCGCCAGCTCGCCGCCACCGCCAACGAGGTGGCAGCCAAAGCCCAGCTCACCCAGCACAACTGCACCGCCCAGCGGGATCGCACCGTCCAGGTCGCTACCGCCATCCACGAGATGGGGGCCACCGTCACCGAGATCGCCGGCAATGCGTCTCTCGCCGCCGACGTCGCCAAGCAGGCCAACGAGCAGGCCGATGCGGGGGCCCAGGTTGTCGCCCAAGCCCGTCACGGCATCGTCGGCCTCTCCGGTGAAATCGAACAGGTCGCCGGGGTTATCGAGTCCCTGGCGAGCCAGACCGACTCCATCGGCAGCATCCTCGACACCATCCGCAGCATCTCGGAGCAGACCAACCTGCTGGCCCTCAACGCCGCCATCGAGGCCGCCCGCGCCGGCGAGCAGGGCCGTGGCTTCGCCGTGGTAGCCGACGAGGTGCGCAACCTCGCCAGCCGCTCCGCCGCCTCCACCGCCGAGATCCAGGGCATGATCAACAGCCTCCAGGAGCAGAGCGCCCGCGCCGTCAGCGCCATGGCCCTGGGCCGCAACCAGAGCCTGCGGGTGGTGACCCAGGCCGACGAGGCCAACGGCGCCCTCGACCAGATCACCGGGCACATCACCCAGATCAGCGACATGAACATCCAGGTCGCTACCGCCACCGAAGAGCAGTCGAGCGTGGTGGGCGAACTCAACCGCAACGTGGAGGACATCAACCAGCTCACCATGGAGACCGCCGATATCGCCCATCACCTGACCGAGTCGAGCCGCAACCTGCAGCACCTCTCCGGCGAGCTCGACAAGCTGGTCGGCAACTTCCGCCTCTGAGCGTCCGGCACCTCTTCCTGACCCACACCAGGGCGCTTCGGCGCCCTTCTTCATGACCACGGCAAGCCGTGACGCACGGGGGATACACCGTCTCCCACCGCCCTGCCACATGCCTCATAATCAGGAAAACGCGAGGAGGTATGATGGGCAAGCTGGTCGTGATGATAGTGCTGGGGGGGCTGCTCAGTGCCTGCAGCAGCGGGCCCGTGCGGGTGCACGGGGCCGATATGAGCGTGGACGATACCCGGATCCGGGTCAGTGATGGGGATCGCGGAGGATACGGTACCTTCTGCCCACCGGGACAGGCCAAGAAGGGGCGCTGCTGACCGCTGGGTGCCGAAAGACAGACAACAAAAAGCCGCTCCATGGAGCGGCTTTTCTTATGAAACGGGCAGAAGATTATTTTTTCTTCTTGGCCTTGGCGTTCGGCAGGTCGGTGATGGAGCCTTCGAACACTTCGGCAGCCAGACCCACGGACTCGTGCAGAGTCGGGTGAGCATGGATGGTCAGCGCGATGTCTTCGGCGTCGGCACCCATCTCGATGGCCAGACCGATTTCACCCAGCAGTTCACCGCCGTTGGTACCCACGATGGCACCACCGATGACGCGGCCGCTCTCCTTGTCGAAGATCAGCTTGGTCATGCCGTCGGAGCAGTCGGACGCGATGGCGCGACCGGAAGCAGCCCACGGGAAGGTGGCGACTTCGAAGTTCAGACCCTGTTGCTTGGCTTCCTTCTCGGTCAGACCCACCCAGGCCATCTCCGGCTCGGTATAGGCGATGGACGGAATCACTTTCGGGTCGAAGTAGTGCTTCTTGCCGGCGATGACTTCGGCCGCCACGTGGCCTTCGTGTACACCCTTGTGGGCCAGCATGGGCTGACCGACGATGTCGCCGATGGCGTGGATGTGGGCCACGTTGGTACGCAGCTGCTTGTCCACCTCGATGAAACCGCGCTCGTTGACGGCAACACCGGCCTTCTCGGCATCCAGCATCTTGCCGTTCGGCACACGGCCTACGGCAACCAGCACGTTGTCGTAGCGAACCGGCTCGGCCGGGGCGTGCTTGCCTTCGTAGGAGACGTACAGGCCGTCTTCACGGGCTTCAACGGCGGTGACCTTGGTCTCCAGCATGATGTTGAATTTCTTGGCAACGCGCTTGGTGTAGATCTTGACGATGTCTTTGTCGGCAGCCGGTACCAGCTGGTCGGCAAATTCCACCACGTCGATCTCGGAACCCAGGGAGGAGTACACGGTACCCATCTCCAGACCGATGATGCCGCCACCGATGACCAGCAGCTTGCCAGGAACGGTCGTCAGTTCCAGCGCATCGGTAGAGTCCCATACGCGGGGGTCGTCATGGGGGATGAACGGCAGCTTCACCGGACGGGAACCGGCGGCGATGATGGCGTTGTCGAAGGTGACGGTGGTCTTGCCGTCGGCGCCTTCCACTTCCAGCGTGTTCGGACCGGTGAACTTGCCGAAGCCGTTCACGACCTGGACTTTACGCATCTTGGCCATGCCAGCCAGACCGCCGGTCAGCTGGTTGATGACCTTCTCTTTCCACAGACGCACCTTGTCGATGTCGGTCTGCGGGGCACCGAAGACGATGCCGTGCTCGGCCAGCGCCTTGGCTTCTTCAATGACTTTGGCGACGTGCAGCAGTGCCTTGGACGGGATGCAACCCACGTTCAGGCAGACGCCACCCAGGGTGGAGTAACGCTCGACGATAATGGTATCCAGACCCAAGTCAGCCGCACGGAAGGCAGCGGAATAACCGGCAGGGCCAGCACCCAGTACTACGACCTGGGTTTTGATTTCTTTACTCATCATGACCTCTTTGTCGTTCTTATATCCCCGGACAGCACAGTCTTATGCCAAACAAGGCCGCTGCAGCCGTGAAAAAAACGGGGCAAGTTTACAATCCTGTTAACGAAATGAGAAGCAAAAAGGGCGGGCTCTGGGCCCGCCCTCTCACTTACAGGACCAGTCGACGAATGTCGGACAACACACCACTCAGGGTGGTGATGAAGCGGGCACCGTCGGCGCCATCGATGACGCGGTGGTCGTAGCTCAGAGCCAGCGGCAGCATCAGGCGCGGCACGAACTCTTTACCGTTCCACTTCGGCTTCATCTCGGACTTGGAGACGCCCAGGATGGCCACTTCCGGCGCGTTGACGATCGGGGTAAAGCTGGTACCGCCGATGCCACCCAGGCTGGAGATGGTGAAGCAACCGCCCTGCATGTCGGCAGCGGTCAGCTTGCCAGCACGGGCCTTCTTGGAGATCTCGGCCAGATCGCGGGACAGCTCGTGGATGCCCTTCTTGTTGACGTCGCGAACCACCGGAACCACCAGACCGTTGGGGGTATCCACCGCCACACCGATGTGGATGTACTTCTTCATGATCAGCTTGCTGCCGTCTTCGGACAGGGCGCTGCAGAAGCGCGGATGGGCTTCCAGGGCCTTGGCGGCCGCCTTCAGGATGAACACCAGCGGGGTGATCTTCACGTCCAGCTTCTGCTTCTCGGCCAGGATGTTCTGCTCTTTGCGGAACGCTTCCAGATCCGTGGTATCGGCTTCGTCGAACTGGGTGACATGGGGGATCATGGCCCAGTTGCGGTGCAGGGCAGGACCGGAGATCTTCTGGATACGGGTCAGTTCCAGCTCTTCGACAGGGCCGAACTTGCTGAAATCAACCTTCGGCCAGGCCACGACGCTCATGCCGTTGCCAGTGCCGGTGCCGGCAGTCGGAGCGGACTCGGCGCGCTTGACCGCATCCTTCACGTAAGCCTGCACGTCTTCTTTGACGATGCGACCCTTGCGACCGGAGGCTTTCACCTTGGCCAGGTTGACACCGAACTCGCGCGCCAGACGGCGTACTGCCGGGGAGGCGTGGACGTAGGCGTCGTTGGCGACGAAATCGGAGGCGGCAGCAGCCTGGGCAACCGGCGCAGGAGCGGCGGCAGCCGGTGCGGCAGCAACGGGCGCTGCGGCAGGAGCCGGAGCAGCCACGGCAGCCGGAGCGGCACCCGCCACTTCGAATACCATGATCAGGGAACCGGTGGAGACCTTGTCACCCGCCTTCACCTTGATCTCCTTGACCACACCGGCGAACGGCGCAGGCACTTCCATGGAGGCCTTGTCGCCTTCCACGGTGATCAGGGACTGGTCGGCTTCAACCTTGTCACCCACGGCGACCATGATTTCGGTCACTTCCACTTCGTCACCGCCGATGTCCGGCACGTTGACGTCCTTGGCACCGGCGGCAACCGGAGCAGCGGCAGCCACGGGGGCAGCAGCAGGAGCCGGCGCAGCAACAGCGGCCGGGGCTGCGCCCGCCACTTCGAAGACCATCACCAGGGAGCCGGTAGAAACCTTGGCGCCGGCGGCAACCTTGATCTCGACCACGCGACCGGCGAACGGTGCCGGCACTTCCATGGAGGCCTTGTCACCTTCCACGGCGATGATGGACTGGTCGGCTTCAACCATGTCGCCCACGGCAACCATGATCTCAGTTACTTCGACTTCGTCACCACCGATGTCCGGCACGTTGACGTCCTGGCGAGCGGCAGCAGCAGGAGCGGCGGCCGGCGCGGCAGCAACCGGGGCAGCAGCCTGGGCCGGAGCCGGTGCGGCAGCACCCTCGGCTTCGAAGACCATGATCTGGGAACCGGTGGCAACCTTGTCGCCCACCTTGATCAGGATCTCTTTGACGATACCGGCGGCCGGAGCCGGGACTTCCATGGAGGCCTTGTCACCTTCCACGGCGATCAGGGACTGGTCCAGCTCGACCTTGTCACCCACGGCCACCATGATCTCGGTGACTTCAACTTCATCAGCACCGATATCCGGCACCATAATCTGTTTGGACATTGCGCTTTATCCTCTTGCGTGCATCCGCGTGGCTGCCTGAGCATCACCACGCGCATCCCGCGTTATCCGTTTAAACCCAGGCAAGGTCGCGCCGGATACCCGGCGCGACACTCAATCCTCTTACGCGTACAGCGGGTTGACCTTGTCGGCATCGATGCCGTACTTGGCGATGGCTTCGGCCACAACCTGCTTGTCTACCTCGCCGCGCTTGGCCAGTTCGGTCAGGGCAGCAACCACTACGTAGAACTCGTTCACTTCGAAGTGACGACGCAGGTTGGCACGGCTGTCGGAGCGGCCGTAACCGTCGGTACCCAGTACACGGTAGTTCTCGGTCGGAACGAAGGCACGCACCTGATCGGCGAAGGACTTCATGTAGTCAGTCGCAGCGATGGTGGCTTCGCTGCCCAGTACCTGAGCGATGTAGGGCACACGCGCTTCGGCGGTCGGGTGCAGCATGTTCCAGCGATCCGCGTCCTGACCGTCACGAGCCAGTTCGTTGAAGGAGGTGACGCTGAACACGTCGGAACCCACGCCGTACTCGCTGGCCAGGATCTGGGCGGCAGTACGCACGTGACCCAGGATGGAACCACAACCCAGCAGCTGTACCTTAGCCTTGGTGCCGGCCACGGTTTCCAGCTTGTAGATACCCTTGCGGATGCCTTCCTCGGCGCCTTCCGGCATGGCCGGCATGGCATAGTTCTCGTTCAGGGTAGTGATGTAGTAGAACACGTTCTCCGGGTTCTCACCGTACATGCGGCGCAGGCCGTCCTGTACGATCACTGCCACTTCATAGGCGTAGGACGGGTCGTAGGAGATGCAGTTCGGGATGGTGTTGGCCAGGATGTGGCTGTGACCATCTTCGTGCTGCAAGCCCTCTCCGTTAAGAGTGGTACGACCGGAGGTCGCGCCCAGCAGGAAGCCACGGGCTTGCTGGTCACCGGCTGCCCACGCCATGTCGCCGATCCGCTGGAAGCCGAACATGGAGTAGTAGATGTAGAACGGGATCATCGGGCAGTCGTTGGTGCTGTAAGAGGTGGCAGCAGCCAGCCAGGAGGACATGGCGCCCAGCTCGTTGATACCGTCTTGCAGAACCTGACCCTGCTTGTCTTCCTTGTAGTAGGAGACGATGTCGCGGTCTTGCGGGGTGTACTGCTGACCGTGCGGGCTGTAGATACCGATCTGGCGGAACAGACCTTCCATACCAAAGGTACGGGCTTCGTCAGCCAGGATCGGGACGATGCGCTTGCCGATGGACTTGTCTTTCAGCATCACGTTCAGGGAACGCACGAACGCCATGGTGGTGGAGATTTCGCGCGCCTGTTCACCCAGCAGCGGACCGAAGGCATCCAGCGCCGGGATTTCCAGCTTGGTGGTGCTCTCGCGCAGACGGGTCGGTACATAGCCCTTCAGTGCGGCACGGCGGGCGTGCAGGTACTTGTGCTCTTCGGTACCCTCTTCGATCTTCAGGTACGGCAGGTTTTCCAGCTGCTCGTCGGTGACCGGCAGGTTGAAACGATCGCGCAGGTGACGCACGGAGCCCAGATCCATCTTCTTGACCTGGTGAGCGATGTTCTTGCCTTCGGCCGCTTCGCCCATGCCATAGCCCTTGATGGTCTTGGCCAGGATCACGGTCGGCTTGCCCTTGGTCTGTGCAGCTTTGGAGAAGGCGGCGAACAGTTTGCGGGGGTCGTGACCACCGCGGTTCAGGGCGAAGATCTCCTCGTCGGTCATGTCTTTGACCAGCGCGGCGGTTTCCGGGTAACGGTTGAAGAAGTGCTCGCGCACGTAGGCACCGTCACGGGACTTCATGGTCTGGTAGTCACCATCCACGGTCTCGTTCATCAGCTGGATCAGCTTGCCGGAAGTGTCTTTCTTCAGCAGCTCATCCCACTTGCGACCCCAGATGACCTTGGTCACGTCCCAGCCAGCGCCGGCGAACAGACCTTCCAGCTCGTTGATGACCTTGCCGTTGCCGACAACCGGACCATCCAGACGCTGCAGGTTGCAGTTGACCACGAACACCAGGTTGTCGAGCTTTTCACGCACGGCAACAGTCAGGGCACCCTTGGCTTCCGGCTCGTCCATCTCGCCGTCACCCAGGAAGGCGTAAACGGTCTGCTCGGAGCAATCCTTGATGCCACGGTCGGTCAGGTACTTCAGGAAACGCGCCTGATAGATGGCGGCGATGGGGCCCAGACCCATGGAAACGGTCGGGAACTGCCAGAATTCCGGCATCAGTTTCGGGTGCGGGTAGGAAGGGATACCCTTGCCATCCACTTCCTGACGGAAGTTGTCCAGCTGCTCTTCGGTCAGGCGACCTTCGGCGAATGCGCGGGCGTAGATGCCCGGGGAGATGTGACCCTGGAAGTAGACCAGATCGCCACCGTCCTTCTCGTTGCGGGCACGGAAGAAGTGGTTGTAGCAGACTTCATAGATGGTCGCGGAAGAAGCGAAGGAAGACATGTGACCACCCAGGTCCAGATCTTTCTTGGAAGCGCGCAGCACGATCATCATGGCGTTCCAGCGGATGATGGCGCGAATGCGGCGTTCCATTTCCAGGTCGCCCGGGTAAGCCGGCTCGTCGCTGGACGGGATGGTGTTGATGTAGTCGCGGTTTGCCTTGGCAGCCACGTCCACACCGCTTGCGCGGGCTTTCTCGGCCAACTGTTCAAGGATGAACTGAGCGCGTTGCGGACCCTCTTCACGCAGCAGGGATTCCAGAGAGGCAAGCCACTCCAGCGTTTCTATCGGGTCCACATCGTTCTTCAGGATATCAGACATGGCTGGTTCCTATGTTGTTGTGATTGCACGGCATTGCACGGCGAAGGGCGCAAGCATTCGACAATTAAGAAAGCCTTGTGGGATTAGTTTTCCTGCTGACGGATCCGACGCATGGATCGCTGGATCCGGCTGTCTTCCCTCTGCATATCCAACAAGGTGTCCTCGATAAAGGCCAGGTGCTCATGACAAGCAGCCCTGGCCCGCTCCGGAGCCCCCGACAGGATAGCCTCGATCAGGCTCGCACGATGGCGACGGATCTTGGCGACCACTCCCGGACGGCGATTCAAAATTTCGTTATTGCGTAAAATGTTCTGCTCGAGCATGGGGCCCATGGCCCGCAACAGGTGCAGCAGCACCACGTTGTGGGAGGCCTCGGCCACGGCCAGATAGAACTGGGTCACGGCGGCCGATTCGACCACCAGCGAGCCTTGCTGGCCGGCTTCTTCGATGGCGGCTTGCGCCAGGCGAATCCGTTCGAAATCAGCCTCGGTGCCCCGCAGCGCAGCATAGTAGGCACAGATGCCTTCCAGCGCGTGACGAAACTCCAGCAGGTCGTACTGGGCTTCCGGGTGAGTGCTGAGCAGTTCGAACAGAGGGTCGGCGATCCCCTTGCTCAGGGCATTTTGTACGTAAGTGCCACCGCCCTGACGACGATACAAGAGTCCTCTCGCTTCCAGGCGCTGGATGGCTTCGCGCAAGGAAGGGCGCGACACCTGAAACTGCATGGCGAGTTCCCGCTCGGGCGGCAACTTCTGGCCCGGCTGCAGGCTGCCTTCCAGAATCATGCTTTCCAGCTCGGCGACAATGGCGTCGGCCAGCTTGGGCTGAGTTATCTTGATATAGGGCATGAGGCTACTTTGTTAAATTGGTATTACCAATTTTATGGTTGGGGCGAAAATTAGCAGAGGGCTTGAAAAAAGTCCACCCAAAAGATGATCTGAATCAAGAAGCTCGGTTGCCACTTTAGGGGTAAAAACGCGGAATCATGATATAGCTCATAGAAAATGGTCTGACCAATATTTGTGAGCTTGCTCACCGATAACATTTGTTCAACAGCATGAAAAATGGCTTGCTAGACAAGGCAAGCCATTGATTCTAAAAACACAAAATAATTTTTAGATTTTTCACTCAAAGTGAAGCTTTTCCCGATAGCGGGACCATTCGAAACTGTCACCCGGATCCGTCTTGCGGCCCGGCGCGATGTCACAGTGGCCGACAATACGGTCCGCCGTGATGGCGGGATAACGGTGAACAATCGCCCGGCTGAGGTCCGACAGCACCTCGTATTGCTTGTCGCTGTAAGGAAGCTCGTCGGTTCCTTCCAGTTCGATCCCGATGGAAAAATCGTTGCACGCCTCCCTCCCCTCCCAGCTCGAGACTCCCGCATGCCATGCCCTGGCGCCAAAAGGCACGTACTGAACCAGTTCCCCATCGCGGCGGATCAGGCAGTGGGCCGAGACCCTCAGTTGATGAATACCGGCGAAATAGGGGTGAGCACCGGGATCGAGGCGCCCCAGAAACAGATCGTCGATAAAGGGGCCACCAAACTGCCCGGGGGGCAGGCTGATGCCGTGTATCACCAGCAAGGAGACATCCTCCGGGCTGAGCCTCTCATTGTGATGGGGGGAAGGCACCTTGCGGGCCTGCTCGCACCATCCTTCTCGATCGATGGAAAACAGGGTTGTGGGTTGTGTCATCGTCTGCTCGACTCACAAATGGAAGCGATGTGCCTCTGGCGGGATGGGAAAACTGGGAACAAGTCTCTGAATTCATGGATAACGCTATGTTAGGCTGAGCCATTCACTCGCGCGATATGGGACACACTATGCACCCGATGGCACGCCGTCTCTGGCTGCTCGCCTGGCTCTCGCTGCTGGGTCTGCTGACCCTCTACTTTCATGGTCGTGAACAACCGTCGGTGACCGCCAGCGGCGATCTGCTGCTCAGGGCCGATGCCAGCGGCCATTATCGTCTGGAGGGTGCCATCAACGACCAGCCGGTGCAACTGCTGCTGGACACAGGAGCAACCAGGGTGACCATACCGAGCCAGGTGGCCGCCCGGCTCGGCCTCGTCGCCACGGGCCGCAGCCGTGTCAACACGGCAGCCGGAGAGATCCAGGTCGAAACCGGCCGGATCGAAAGTCTGGCGATGGGTCCGCTGACCCTGTACGATTTGTCCGTCTTTATCAATCCGGCTGCCGACGGGGAGGAGATCCTGGTGGGCATGAATGCCCTGGGCAGGCTGGAATTGCGCCAGAAAGACAGGCAATTGCTTCTCAGACCCTTGCAGGAATAAGGCATGTTACAACAGGACATCCGCCGCGCCGTGCGCGCCGCACTTCTCGAAGACTTGGGCGATGCCCTCACCGCGCTGGATCAACCGGATGCCAGCGCCGACATCACGGCCCAGCTGATCCCGGCCGATCGCATCTCGACCGCGCGAGTCATCACCCGCGAGGCGGGCGTCTTCTGCGGCCAGCCCTGGGTCGACGAGGTGTTTGCCCAGCTCGGTGGCGAAGTGAAGGTCGAGTGGAAAGTGCAAGATGGTGAACGCCTTGCCCCCAATCAGGAGCTGTTCCGCCTCCATGGCCCCGCCCGCGTGCTGCTGACCGGCGAGCGCAATGCGCTGAACTTCGTGCAGACCCTTTCCGGGGTCGCCACCCTGACCGCACGTTATGTAGCCGAGCTGGAAGGCACTGACTGCCGCCTGCTCGATACCCGCAAGACCCTGCCAGGCCTTCGCAGCGCCCAGAAGTATGCGGTCACCTGCGGCGGCGGCAAAAACCACCGCATCGGTCTGTTTGATGCCTACCTCATCAAGGAGAACCACATTCTCGCCTGCGGCGGCATCCCTGAAGCAATCAGCGAAGCGCGCCGTCTCAATCCGGACAAACCGGTGGAAGTCGAGGTCGAATCCCTGGCCGAGCTGGAGCAGGCCCTGGCCGCACGGGCCGACATCGTGATGCTGGACAACTTCGACATCCCCATGATGCAGGAAGCCGTTCGCCTCAATCAGGGCAGAGCCAAGCTGGAAGTCTCCGGCAACGTCACCCTCGATACCCTTGCCGGATACGCCGCGACCGGGATCGACTTCATCTCGGTGGGAGCGCTGACCAAGCATGTGCGGGCACTGGATCTCTCCATGCGCTTTGTCGAGGCTTGAGCAAGCCCCATCCGTTGCTCGTGCCCAAAAATATTACAGGGCTCGAAACTTGCAAAAGGCGCCATCGGCGCCTTTTCTTTATGCAGGATCCCTCGACATAAGGAGTGTGAAGATGGGCCCTCCCGCCTCATGACAAGTGCCAATGGAAGCCATTTGATCTTTGATTTTTCTACCTATTTCACTGAATGACACAAAAGTGGCTGACAAGAGGCCTGCCTCTGTTGCCAACCCGAAGCGCTCGGATAAGATACCAACGTGGATGCATTCCACCTGTGCTTATCAGGAACCATGGAAAAAAAGGATATTTGACATTAAAAGACAGTCAGGGTTTACGCTAATCGAATTGATGATCGTCGTTGCGATCGTTGCCATCCTCGCCGCCATCGCCTTGCCGGCGTATCAGAACTATACCAATAAGGCTCGCTTCACACAGGCAATCTCATCAGCTGGTGGAATCAAGACTGAGGCGGAAGTTTGCTTCCAGACAACAGGGGCATTTGGCTGCCCTGCTCTGCTTGCCAGTGCTGCTGCGCCAACTGGGGTTGCTCTAACAATCACTGGGGCTTCAAGCAGTGCAACAAGCCTGACGATTCAAAGTAGCATGACAAACCCATCAGGAGCATACCAACTTGTAGCAGCTACTTCTGGTGGTGCAGTTACCTGGACCGCTACCTGCAGTCCAACCACTCTTTGTAATTAATGACCTCCTCACTCAATAGCGGCCTGGCCACCAGCCTGGCCGCTTCCTCCCTCCTCAGTGAGCCGGACTCACAGCGTTATCTGAGCCAGGCCAGGGCGCAGCGCAAGCCCTTTGTCACCTTCCTGATCGAGAACGATATCCTCGACAGCAAGGCGCTGGCAGATTTCTGCGAGCTGGAATATGGGGTACCTCTGCTGGATCTGGCGGCCTTCGATCTCGCCGAGATCCCGCAGAAATACCTCAATCAAAAGCTGATTGAAAAGCACCATGTCCTGCCCATCTACACCCAGGGGCATACCCTCTATATCGCCATGTCCGATCCGACCAATGTGTCGGCTCTGGAGGATTTTGGTTTCAGTTTTGGCCTGCACACGGAAGCCCTGCTGGTCGAAGAGAGCAAGCTGACCGCCGCCATCGGCAAGCTGATGGAGAGCGAGCAGGATACCCTCGGCATGGATCACATCGACGAGGCCGAGATCTCGGAGCTCGAGGTCTCCGATGAGAATTCCCGCCTCGACGAGAGCGTCAACACCGCCGACGACGATGCCCCCATCGTCAAATACATCCATAAAATCATGATGGACGCCATCAAGCGCGGGGCATCCGACCTGCATTTCGAACCCTATGAGACCAAGTACCGGATCCGCTTTCGGGTAGACGGCATACTGCACGAAGTCGCCACCCCGCCGGTCAATCTGGCGAACCGTTTCGCGGCTCGCTTAAAGGTGATGGCGAGGCTGGATATCGCCGAGCGGCGTCTGCCCCAGGATGGGCGGATCAAGCTGAAGATCTCCCGCAGCAGATCCATGGACATGCGGGTCAATACCCTGCCCACCATGTGGGGCGAGAAGATCGTCATCCGCTTGCTGGACTCGTCGGCCGCCCGCCTCAACCTCGATCAACTCGGCTTCGACGACCGCCAAAAGGCGCAATACCTGCATGCGCTCTCCAAACCACAGGGCATGATACTGGTCACCGGGCCCACAGGGTCGGGCAAGACGGTGTCGCTCTATACCGGTCTCAACATCCTCAATACCAGCGAGGTCAACATCTCCACCGCCGAGGATCCGGTTGAGATCAACCTGCCCGGCGTCAACCAGGTGCAGATCAACCCCAAGGCGGGGCTCACCTTCGCCAGTGCCCTGCGCTCCTTCCTGCGCCAGGATCCCGACATCGTCATGGTGGGGGAGATCCGGGATCTGGAAACCGCCGAGATTGCCATCAAGGCCGCCCAGACCGGTCACCTGGTGCTGTCGACCCTGCACACCAACTCGGCGGCAGAAACGCTCACCCGGATGATGAACATGGGGGTGCCGGCCTTCAACATCGCCTCTTCGGTCACCCTCATCATGGCCCAGCGCCTTGCCCGCAAACTCTGCGATCACTGCAAGGCGCCGGAAGTGGTGCCGGAAGCCGAGTTGCTGGAGCTGGGCTTCACCCAGCAGCAACTGGCCGCCGGTTTGCGGCTGTTCAAACCCGTGGGATGCAAGGAGTGCTCGGGAGGCTACAGAGGCCGGGTCGGCATTTATGAGATCATGCTGATGTCCGACAACATCGCCAAACTCATCATGCAGGGAGCCAACTCGCTGCAGATTGCCGCGATAGCCCAAAAAGAAGGGATGCGCACCCTGCGTACATCCGGCCTCGAGAAAGCGCGTCTTGGCGTCACCAGCCTGGCCGAAATCAACAGGATCACCACCAACTGAGTTCGCAGTGCCCGAGTCATCTCGCCGGGTGAAGCCGCTGTAATCACCCCGATGACCTTCTTCAAGCCAAGATGAGCCGGACAGGCAGCAGCATCCGGCCACCGTCGCCCAATTGCAGGATGCAGTGATGGCCACATTAGCTCAAAAACGCAACGCACCGAAAAAAGTCTTCTCCTACCGCTGGCACGGCGTCAACCGCAAGGGACAGAAGGTCTCCGGCGAGCTGCAAGCCGACAGCATCACCACCGTCAAGGCCGAGCTGCGCAAGCAGGGCGTCAACGTCACCAGGGTCAGCAAGCAGAGCCAGGGGCTCTTCTCCAAGGGCGGCGCCAAGATCAAGCCGATGGACATCGCCGTCATCTCCCGCCAGATCACTACCATGCTCTCCGCCGGCGTGCCTCTGGTGCAGAGTCTTCAGATCATTGCTCGCGGCCACGAGAAAGCGGCTGTGCGCGAGCTCATCGGCCAGATCGCCGCCGATGTGGAAACAGGCACCCCGCTCTCGGAGGCGTTGCGCCGCCATCCTCGCCACTTCGACGACCTCTATTGCGACCTGGTCGAAGCCGGGGAGCAATCCGGCGCCCTGGAGACCATCTACGACCGTATCGCCATCTACCGCGAGAAGAACGAAGCCCTCAAATCCAAGATCAAGAAGGCCATGTTCTATCCGTCCATGGTCATTCTGGTGGCCATCGTCGTCACCTCCATCCTGCTGCTCTTCGTCATTCCCCAGTTCGAGGATATCTTCAAGAGCTTCGGTGCCGAGCTGCCTGCCTTCACCCGGTTCGTCATCGCCATCTCCCGCTTTATGCAGGAGTGGTGGTACGCCATCTTTGGCGGCGCGGCTCTCGCCGTCTTCCTCTATGTGCGGGCCTGGCGAAAATCCCAGAAGGTCAGGGACAACACGGACAAATTCATCCTCACCATTCCCGTGGTGGGCAACATACTGCACAAGGCTGCCATGGCCCGTTTTGCCCGCACCCTCTCCACCACCTTCTCCGCCGGTATCCCGCTGGTGGATGCCCTGGTCTCGGCGGCCGGAGCATCCGGCAACTATGTCTATCGCACTGCGACCATGGCCATTCGCAACGAGGTGGTGGCCGGCATGCAGATCAACGTCGCCATGCGCACCGTGGACCTTTTCCCCGACATGGTGACCCAGATGGTGATGATCGGTGAGGAATCCGGCGCCATCGACGACATGCTCTCCAAGGTCGCCGCCATTTTCGAACAGGAGGTGGACGACATGGTCGACGGCCTCACCAGCCTGCTCGAACCCATCATCATGGTGGTGCTCGGGGTGCTGGTCGGCGGCATGGTCGTGGCCATGTACCTCCCCATTTTCAAGCTGGGCTCTGTGATACACTGACCCCCTCGACAGAGGGCCGGGCGGTGCATTTCCCCCGGCCATCTGTCATCCCCGTTCCCGACACAAGCGATTGATCTATGGTGCCTTTGATCGAACTGGCCCAGGGCTTGCCCTGGCTCTATCTCTCCTTGATTTTCCTTTTCTCCCTGATGGTGGGCAGCTTCCTGAACGTGGTGATCCATCGCCTGCCCATCATGATGGAGCGGGCCTGGCATGCCGAATACAGCGACTATTTCGGTGACGGTGAAGAGACTCCTCCTGCAACCGGACGATACAACCTCATGGTACCTCGCTCCCGCTGCCCCCACTGCGACCACCCCATAGGGGCGCTGGAGAACATTCCCCTACTGAGCTGGCTATGGCTCAGGGGGCGCTGCCGCAACTGCCACGCCCCCATTTCGGCTCGCTATCCCCTGGTCGAGCTGCTCACCGCCCTGCTGTCGGTCTCGGTAGCAGCCGCGCTTTCCCCCGGCTGGGGCACCCTTGCCGCTTTGTTGCTCACCTGGACATTGGTCGCACTGACCTTCATCGACCTGGACAAGATGCTCTTGCCGGATCAGCTCACCCTGCCCCTGCTCTGGGGTGGCCTGCTGTTCAATCTGGCGGGCGGTTTCGTGCCCCTGGCCGATGGGGTGGTCGGCGCCATGGCGGGTTACCTGGTGCTCTGGAGCCTCTACTGGACCTTCAAGCTGCTGACCGGCAAGGAAGGGATGGGGTACGGGGATTTCAAACTGCTGGCGGCGCTGGGCGCCTGGCTCGGCTGGCAAGCCTTGCCCATCGTGCTGCTGCTCTCTTCGCTGGCGGGCGCCATCATCGGCATCGGTCTCATCCTGCTGCGCAACCACCACCAGGGCAAACCCATTCCCTTTGGCCCCTATCTCACCATCGCGGGCTGGATAACGCTGCTGTGGGGCGATAGCATCACCCGCTGGTATCTTGATGTCGTGCTCTAGCAAAAGGATCTCTGACCCATGTATGTAGTCGCAATCACAGGGGGAATCGGCAGCGGCAAGACCACGGTTGCCAACCGCTTTGCCGAGCTGGGCATCGAGGTGGTGGATGCGGACATCATCGCCCGCGAGGTAGTGGAGCCCGGCACCCCTGCTCTGGCTGCCATCGCCGCCCATTTTGGCCCGGATGTCGTTGCCCCCGATGGCCAGCTCGATCGCCGCCGGCTGCGAGAGCGGATCTTCACCGATTCGCAGGCCAAGGAGTGGCTCAATGCCCTGCTCCATCCCCTCATCCGCACCGAGATGCTGCGCCAGTGTGCGGCAACCCGCTCCCCCTACTGCCTGCTGGTCGTCCCCTTGCTGGTGGAAAACAGGCTCACTTCCCTCGCCGATCGGGTACTGGTGATCGATGTGGACGAAGCGACGCAAATCGAGCGTACCTGCCGCCGCGATGGCGTCACTCGGGAACAGGCCCAGGCGATACTGGCGTCCCAGGCGAGCCGCAGCGAGCGCCTGGCGATGGCCGACGACGTCCTGGACAACCAGAGTGGTACGAGTGAGACCATCTGGCAGCGAATTTTCGCCCTGCACCAGACATATCTGGCATTTGCCTCTCAACAAGCCCACCAACTGTGAGTACACTAGGCCGGTTTATGGCTGGCCAGGATTAGGCATGATTTACGATTTTCCCCTCAATGAAAAAAGCCGGACCTATCTTCGTCTGGAGTCCCTGTTTTCCCAGATCCGCGACAATCTGGAGAGTGACCAGTCCTGGGCACATATCGCCTTCTTCAAGGGGTTGTTCGATTTGCAGGAGTTGCTGGAGCGTGGTGACCTGCGTGCCGATCTGATCAAGGATCTGGAGCGCCTCGGCCAACGCCTGAGCCACTGGGCCAGTCTGCCTGACGTCGATCTCGAGCAGATCCAGCGGATGCAGCAGGAGAGTACCCAGCTCTCCCGCAACCTGCTAAACTCCCCGCGCCCCGGCGCCCGTCTGAAAGAGGATCGCCTGCTCGGCTCCATTCGTCAGCGCTTCTCCATTCCGGGAGGTCTGTGCGCCTTCGATGTGCCGCAACTGCACCACTGGCTGGCGACCCCGGCCGTCACCCGCCACCAGCAGATGCAGCAATGGCTGAGTGACATCACCCTGCTGATGAACGCCATCTCCCTGTTGCTGCGCCTGTGGCGCGAGTCGGGCAACTTCAGCGACCAGGTGGCCACCAACGGCTTCTTCCAGGATACCGCCGAAGGGGCTGAACTGATCCGCATCCGTCTGGCGGGCACCCAGCCCTGCTATCCGACCCTGAGCGGCCACAAGAACCGCTTCGCCCTGCGCTTCCTGCCGACGACGGAACAGCAGATAGGCGACGTCTCCTTCCAGCTCGCCTGTTGTTGAGGAGCGCCCCATGGTGACCAAGGTAAAGTGCCCGACCTGTCAGAGCGAGATCGAATGGGGTCCGCAGAGCCCGTTTCGCCCCTTCTGCAGCAAGCGCTGCCAGCTGATCGACCTCGGCGAGTGGGCGGATGAACAGAAGCGCATCCCGGGCGAGATCAACCCGGATCTGCTGCCCGATTCGGAACAGGGCGATCCCTGGCAATAAACACTTCACGATCAAAAAAGGGCCCTCAGGCCCTTTTTCGTTGGTATCGATTCCCTTTCAGGCAAGCGAGGCCTGCAACCGCGCGACGATGGGGCCGTTGGCATCCGGGAAGCGGTATTCGTGCAGCGAGGCCAGTGGCACCCAGCGACACTCCTGCCCCTCCTTGCCAAAGGGCTCGCCGTGGAAGCGGGTCACCTTCCAGATATCCAGCAAGACCTGCTTGTCGGGGTAATCGTGGTGCAGCTCCATGAAGGGGGCACAATCCTGCACCCGGATCCCGATCTCTTCCCACAATTCCCTGTCCAGCGCGGTGAGCAGATCCTCCCCCGACTCCACCTTGCCACCAGGAAACTCCCAGCGATCCCCCTGATGGCGATCGGCTGAGCGTTTGGCGATGAAGATATCGCCCCGTTCGTTCTCGATGACGCCCACCGCCACCCAGATCCGTTTCTTCTGTTCCATCATTGTCCTCAGCGTAAACACGGCAAACGGGCGATCCAGGGGGCAAGCCGAATGGCCTGCTGATCCCCCCGGGCCCTGAAGAGATCCTGCCCGACATGCTCATTGCCCGGCGGCGCAACCTGCGGCCAGGGCACCGCACCGGGCGGAGTGAAACAACGATCGTGTACCCGCGCGCTCTGGCGCAGATAGCGCCATAAACAGTCTCGCAAGAACCACTGGTCGATGTTCGGTGTTTCCATGGTACTGGGCTGATAGCTCGCCATCAGCGGCGCAAGGGGAGGCAGCACACCGGCCACACCGCCCCACATGCCGGCCAGCACCAGATCGGTGTGGCTCCACCAGTCACGCATGATATGGAACCAGCGCCCCGATGCAAGCCAGTCATCGACCGCCAGCCGCTCCCGCAGATTCATCACGGAGTCCGCATCGCGCACAAGAAAGCGCCCCACGCCGGGATCATTGGCGACCTGGAAGCGCCAGCAGAGGCGCTGACGCTGGGATTGGCCATCGGGCTGCACCTTTATCTCGGCGCCATGTTCCTGCAGGCAGGCCAGAAACCCCTGAGGGACACTGCCATCCACATAGAAGCGCACCCGCCAGCCAGGATAGAGGTAAGCTGCGGCCAGCACATTGTCGAGCGCTCCCCGCAAATAGCGAGGCTGTGCTCCCCACAAGGAGAAGGCGATGACTGCCTGCTTCTCCCCCTGCTCCGCGAGCCAGTCATCCGGCCCCTCTATCGGCAGCACCCACCCTGCGACAGGCTGCGAGACGGCCTCATCCTTGAGAGTCAGGGCACGGGTTCCCGCTTGTGCCGCTTCTTCATGGCGTCCTAGCTTGGCAAGGGAAGTGCAAAGCCCGTCATGGACCAGATAATCATCCGGCTCGCGCCGCACCAGTTCGACCAGGTGCATCACGGCCCGCTCATGTTGATCGGAGCGCGAGAGGCAGACACAGAGATTGCGCAGCACCTCAGTGTTATCGGGCGCGGATCGGTACGCCAGCGTCAGCACCTGGGCCGCCGAGGCGGGATCGCCGGACAAAAAGAGGTAATAGGCAAACTGCAGTTGCAGGGGAACAGATTTGTTCGTCTCTGCGTTCAGCCTGCTCAGCACACAACGGATCGCCTCCTGGCGTCTCTCCTGCAGCCAGTGCCCATGTGCCTCCCCATCCCATCCCGCCGGCAATCTGCTCATCGTCCCCTCCTTGGTCCGAAAATGAATACACCGCCCGAAGGCGGTGTATTCATCATGGCAGGGTGTCAGGTCAGCTGACCGTGACAGTGCTTGTATTTTTTACCCGAACCACAGGGGCAGGGATCATTGCGCCCGATCTTCTGCTCGTCGCGCACGAAGGTGGTATGGCCCTCGGCCCCACCCGTATCCTCGTCAGCCAGCTGGTTTTCGGCCGTGGCATGGGTGTAGGTACGGGGAGCGGCTTCGGCCTGCTGGCGCTGCTGCTCTTCCATCGCCTCCACATCCCGCTCCTGCACCTGTACCCGGCTCAGGATGCTGACCACGTCGCGCTTGAGGGTTTCCAGCATCTGGGTGAACAGATCGAAGGATTCGCGCTTGTACTCCTGCTTGGGGTTCTTCTGGGCGTAGCCGCGCAGATGGATGCCCTGACGCAGGTGATCCATGGCCGCCAGGTGCTCTTTCCACAGGCCGTCCAGGGTTTGCAGCATCACCGCCTTCTCGAAGTTGCGCAGCACCTCCTTGCCGACCAGCTCTTCCTTGTGGGCATAGAGCTTGGTGGCTTCATCCAGGATGCGTTCGCGCAGCTTCTCTTCATACAGCTTGTCGTCTTCCGCCAGCCACTGCTGCAGCGGCAGATCCAGGGCGAAATCGGACTTCAGACGCGCTTCCAGACCCGGCACGTCCCACATTTCTTCCAGGGACTGGGGCGGGATGTACTCGTCGATGATGGCGCCGTAGACGTCGTCACGGATGACGTGAATGGTCTCGGAGATGTCGTTGGTGTCCAGCAGTTCGTTGCGCTGCTCGTAGACCACCTTGCGCTGATCGTTGGCCACGTCGTCGAACTCGAGCAGGTTTTTACGGATGTCGAAGTTGCGACCTTCCACCTTGCGCTGGGCATTCTCGATGGCCTTGGTCACCCAGGGATGCTCGATGGCTTCGCCCTCTTCCATGCCCAGCTTCTTCATCATGCCGGTCACGCGGTCGGAGGCGAAGATCCGCATCAGGGTATCTTCCATGGAGAGGTAGAAGCGGGAGGAACCCGGATCACCCTGACGACCGGAACGGCCGCGCAGCTGGTTGTCGATACGACGGGATTCGTGACGCTCGGTACCGATGATGTGCAGGCCACCGGCCGCCAGCACTTCGTCATGACGCACCTGCCAGGCCGCTTTCAGCCCGGCAATCTGCTCGCTTGACGGGTTTTCCAGCTGGGCGATCTCCGCCTGCCAGTTGCCGCCCAGCACGATGTCGGTACCACGACCGGCCATGTTGGTGGCGATGGTGACGGCGCCGGTCTGGCCGGCCTGGGCGACGATCTCCGCTTCCATGGCATGGAACTTGGCGTTCAGTACCTTGTGCGGGATATTTTCCTTGGTCAGGATGCCGGAGAGCAGCTCGGAGTTCTCGATGGAGACGGTACCGACCAGCACGGGCTGGCCGCGCTTCACGCACTCGCGAATGTCCTGCACGATGGCCGCGTATTTCTCCTGGGCGGTCAGGTAGACGAGATCGCCCATGTCCTTGCGCACCATCGGCTTGTTGGTCGGGATGACCACGGTATCCAGGCCATAGATCTGCTGGAATTCAAAGGCTTCGGTATCCGCAGTACCGGTCATGCCCGCCAGCTTGTCGTACAGACGGAAGTAGTTCTGGAAGGTGATGGAGGCCAGGGTCTGGTTCTCGTTCTGGATCTTGACCCCTTCCTTCGCCTCAACCGCCTGGTGCAGACCGTCTGACCAGCGACGACCCGGCATGGTGCGGCCGGTGTGCTCGTCGACGATGACGATCTCGTCCTTCTGGACGATATAGTCGACGTTGCGCTCGAACAGGGTATGCGCGCGCAGGCCGGCATTGACGTGATGCAGCAGGCTGATGTTGGTGGCGGAGAACAGGGAGTCATCCTCGGCCAGCAGTCCCTCTTTCTTGAGCAGCTCTTCCACGAAGATCTGGCCGTTCTCGGTCAGCAGCGCCTGGCGGTTCTTTTCGTCCACCGTGTAGTGGCCGTCGCCGGTGTACTCCTCGGAGTCTTCCTTGTCCTGCTTGACCAGCAGGGGGATCAACTTGTTGATCTGGGTGTACATGGCGGAGCTGTCTTCCGCCGGACCGGAGATGATGAGCGGGGTGCGGGCTTCATCGATGAGCACCGAGTCCACCTCATCCACCAGCGCGTAGTTGAGCGGACGCTGTACACGCTGCTCCGGCGAGAATGCCATGTTGTCGCGCAGGTAGTCGAAACCGAATTCGTTGTTGGTACCGTAGGTGATGTCGGCAGCGTAGGCATCGCGCTTCTGGGACGCATCCATGCCGGGCACGTTGCAGTCCACCGTCATGCCGAGGAAGGCGAACAGCGGGCGGTTGGCTTCCGCATCACGCTTGGCCAGATAGTCGTTCACCGTCACGACGTGCACACCGCGGCCGGTCAGGGCGTTCAGGTAGGCCGGCAGGGTGGCCGTCAGGGTTTTACCTTCACCTGTCTTCATTTCGGCGATGCGGTTGGAGTTCAGCACCATGCCGCCGATCAGCTGGACGTCGAAGTGACGCATGCCGAACACACGGCGGGAGGCTTCACGGACGGTGGCGAACGCCTCCGGCAGCAACTGCTCCAGTGTTTCGCCCTGCTCCAGACGTTGACGGTACTCGGCGGTCTTCGCCTGCAGTTCCTGATCGGACAGTGCCTCGAACTGAGGCTCCATCGCATTGATTTGTTTTACAATTTTGCGCAAAGCCTTGAGCGTTCTGTCATTCCGGCTGCCGATAATCTTGGTGAGCAGTGTGCTAATCATGGGTACCAACTGTTTTGGTTATATAAGCGTTCCGTCACTGGAACCTGAAGAAAAAACCTAACCCCGTCTGGCATTCAGAAAGCGCGCGGGGTTGACCTGACGACCATCTTTCAACACTTCGTAATGCAAATGAACTCCGGTTGCACGACCGGTTCGCCCCATCAGGGCAATCTTCTGGCCCTCATCGACCAGGGTGCCCACATCCACCAGCAACTTGGAATTGTGGGCATAGCGGGTGACCAGACCATTGCCATGGTCAATCTCCACCATGTTGCCAAACTCCGGATGGCGCCCTGCCCAGCTGACAATCCCCTTGCCTGTCGCCAGGATGGGGGTGCCGGGCCTGCCGCGGAAATCCACCCCTTTGTGCATCTTGGCGCGACCGTTGAACGGATCGACCCGCCCACCGAAGCCGGAGGAGATCCAGACACGCTCCTGCTTGACCGGTGAGCCGGGGATGAAACCCGCATCGGTGATATGGTGGTTCATGATGAAGGATTCAAGTACCGACAGCTGTTCTTCGCGGCTGCTGAGCTGACGGCTGAGGTGTTCCATGGAATCTTGCAGTTCACCCAGGCTGACTTCCAGGTCTGCATCGTAGGAAGGGCCGCCCATCGGGGGCAGCTCCTTGAAGTTGAACTCCTCGGGATCGAGGTCCGCCTTCTCGGTCAGGCGCTCGCCGAGGGCGTTGAGGCGACCAAGTTGTCCCTGCATGGTGCCCACCTGGGCGGCCAGCATGGCAAGCTGTTCGCGGGCTTCATCGGCCCCTTGCGTGGATTTTTGCTGCTGCGCCAGGGTCAGCGCCACTTCCAGCGCCTCCATTTTCTGCTGCCAGCTCTGCCAGAGCCAGCCGCCCCCCAAGGCCAATACAGTGAAGAGAATACCGCCGACCCAAGCCAGACGTTGTTTGGGTAAGTGCAACCTGCGGCGCTGCTTACCGTGGAGGATCAGGGTAATACTCATAGAAATCTGTCTTCTCGGTCAGGTGAGGCCAAGGGCCTGCACGGGCAATAAAACCGGGAGATAATCGGTATTAAAGGATGGAATAAACAAATGACAGGACGTCGGTGCGGAGAGATGACCGACGTCCTGTTGCACAGCTATCAGGCCAGAACCAGACCGTTGTCGTAGTAAGCGATAGGCGCTTTGTCGCCCTCACCCTCGAAGGTCACCAGTTCCCAGGCCTCCTGCTGGGCCAGCAGGGCACGCAGCAGCTTGTTGTTCAGGGCATGGCCCGTCTTGTAGGCACGGAATTCACCGATGATACTGCGATTGCACATGTACAGATCGCCGATGGCATCCAGCATCTTGTGCTTCACGAACTCGTCTTCGTAGCGCAGACCATCTTCGTTCAGCACCCGGTAGTCATCCAGCACCACGGCGTTTTCCAGGCTGCCGCCCAGTGCCAGGTTCTGGGAACGCAGGTACTCGATATCACGCATGAAGCCGAAGGTACGGGCACGGCTGATCTCTTTCACGAAGGAGCTGCCGGAGAAGTCCAGCACGCAACGCTGGTTGCGGCCTTCAAACACCGGATGTTGGAAATCGATCTCGAGATCCATCTTGAAGCCGTTGCGATAGGGGTGGAATTCCGCCCACTTGTCGCCGTCTTCAACCCGGATGCTCTGCTTGATCCGCACGAACTGCTTGGGCGCGTTCTGTTCACGAATACCCACTTCCTGCAGCAGATAGATGAACGGATGCGCACTGCCGTCCATTACCGGGATCTCGGGGGCATCAACCTCGACATAGAGGTTGTCGATCCCCATCCCGGCCAGAGCGGCAGACAGATGTTCGATGGTCGACACGCGAACACCGGCTTCGTTCACCAGAGCGGTACAAAGCACAGTATCACGCACCTGATCGGCGTTGGCTGGCAGCGCGACCACAGGATTCAGATCGGTACGCAAGTAAACGATCCCTGTGTTAACAGGCGCCGGACGGAACGTCATAGTGACTTTCCGGCCCGAATGCAGGCCCACACCGGTGGCCTGGACACTCGTTTTCAAGGTTCTTTGTCTAATCATGGGCGTATCCGCTTTAACAGCTCAAATTCCTGACCAGATGGTCGTTGCCGGGCCATCTTAGCACAATCCTTAAGCAACAAACAAACCAGAGCCATCAGAGGCTTAGTCTGCCTGCTTGCGCAGGAACGCAGGAATATCGAGATAATCCGGTTCGCGACGAGCTTGCGGCTCGGCGTTCACCACCTTGGCCGGGGCCTCTTCCATCACGCGAGACTGCAGGGCTTCGCTGATCAGGGGCTGACGGGCCGGACGCTCTTGAACCATGTTGTTCTTGACCAGGGTGATGTCGGGCTTGCGCTCGGCACCGATACCGGTCGCTACTACGGTAACGCGCAGTTCGTCGTGCATTTCCGGGTCGATTACGGTACCCACCACCACGGTGGCGTTCTCGGACGCGAAGGCCTTGACCGCGTTACCCACGGTCTCGAACTCTTCGATGGTCATGTCCATGCCGGCAGTGATGTTGACCAGGATGCCGCGGGCACCGGCCAGATCCACATCTTCCAGCAGCGGGCTGGAGATGGCCTTCTCGGCCGCTTCTTCGGCACGGTCGTCACCGGAGGCGGAGCCGGTACCCATCATGGCGGTACCCATCTCGCGCATCACGGTACGCACGTCCGCGAAGTCGACGTTGATGAGGCCCGGGCGGGTGATCAGCTCGGCGATGCCCTGTACTGCACCCAGCAGCACGTCGTTGGCCGCCTTGAAGGCGTCCAGCAGGGAGATGCCGCGACCCAGCACCTTCAGCAACTTATCGTTGGGGATGGTGATCAGGGAGTCGACGTTCTTGGAGAGCTCTTCGATGCCGTGAGCGGCGAAGCCCATCCGCTTCTTCCCTTCGAAGGAGAACGGCTTGGTCACGACGGCAACGGTCAGGATACCCATCTCGCGGGCCACTTCGGCCACGATCGGTGCAGCACCTGTACCAGTACCACCACCCATGCCGGCAGCGATGAACACCATGTCGGAACCGGTCAGCAGCTCGCGCAGCGCTTCCCTGTCTTCCATGGCGGCGTCACGACCCACTTCCGGGTTGGCCCCGGCACCCAGCCCCTTGGTGATGCCACCGCCGATCTGCAAGGTGGTATTGGCACTGGAGTTGCGCAGTGCCTGGGCGTCGGTGTTCACGGTGATGAACTCGACACCTTCGATGTTTTGACGAACCATGTGCTCGACTGCGTTGCCGCCGCCGCCACCCACACCTATCACCTTGATGACGGCTTCGTCAGTGTGGCTATCCATAAATTCAAACATGTTGTCTCTCCGCTTTATTTGCCTGACTCAGCAAAATCTTTAGAACTCGCCACGCAACCAGTTGCTGACCCGTTTGACCAGCCCACCTACGCTTGCCTTGGCGGCATATTCCTTGTTACTGCCGGTGGATTGGTTGGTGCGGCCGTACTGCAACAACCCGACCGCAGTCGAGTACACCGGTGCCTGTACGTAGTCACTCAATCCCCGGATATTCATGGGCTCGCCCACCCGGACCTGGCTCTGGAAGATCTGCTCTGCGCACTCCACAATGCCTTCGATCTGGGCCGCGCCACCGGTCAAGACCACACCGGCGGCCAGCTGATGCTTGACCCCCTGTGCCTTCAATTCGCTCTGCACCCGCACCAGCTCGTCATTCACCATGGAGAGCAACTCGGTGTAACGGGGTTCAATCACTTCCGCCAGTGTCTGCCGTTGCAGGCTGCGCGCCGGGCGACCGCCGACACTGGGCACTTCGATATTGTCTTCCTTGCTGACCAGGCGGCCGAGGGCGCAGCCGTAGCGCACCTTGATCGCCTCCGCATCCAGCGGCGGCGTGCCGAAGGCATAGGCGATGTCGCTGGTCACCGTGCTGCCGGCATAGGGAATCACCTTGGTGTGGCGCAGGGCGCCGCCGGTAAAGAGCGACATGTCCATGGTGCCACCGCCGATGTCCACCACGCAGACACCAAGCTCCTTCTCGTCTTCGGTCAGCACGGCGTAGCTGGAGGCCAGGGCGGAGAAGATCAGCTGATCCACCCGCAGACCCACCTTCTCCACACACTTCTCGATGTTGCGCGCCATGTCGTTGTGGCAGGTGATGAGATGCACCTTGGCTGCCATCCGCACGCCGGAGAGGCCGACCGGGTTCTTGATCCCTTCCTGATAGTCGATGGCGAACTCCTGGGGCAGCACGTGCAGCACCCGGAGCTCGTCAGACAACCGCACCGACTTGGCGGTGTGGATGACGTTGTCCACATCCTCCTGGGTCACCTCTTCGTCGGAGATGGGCACCATGCCGGTCTCGTTGCGACAATCGATGTGCTTGCCGGACAGCCCCAGATAGACGGAACTGATCTGGCAGTCGGCCATCATCTCGGCCTCTTCCACCGCGCGGCGCAGGGACTTGACCACGGAGTCGAGGTCATTGACCCCGCCCTTCTCCATCCCGCGAGAAGCGTGGCTGCCCATGCCGATGACATTGAGTTCGCCATCGGGCAATACTTCGCCAACCAGTACCGCCACCTTGGTCGTGCCGATATCCAGTCCGACAATCAAATTTCTATCTGCGGTGTTGGTCATTCACTTTCTCTTCGCTTTTCTTCCAGCCAACTGCCATCCCGGTGTCGTATCGAAGATCCACGTAAGCAACCCGCTCACGGGGCTCGATGACCGGAAAGGCATCGATAAACCGCTGCAGACGAAGCGCGATATCCGAGCGCCCCACAAACAGCTGAATGTTGCCATCCAGGGTCAGTTCCCAGGCATGGCGGGGGGTCAGATTCACCCCCAGCAACTTGTATCCCTTGGCCGCCAGCAGCGTTTCGTACTGATGGCTGGCTTCCAGCACCTTGGCGGCCTGATCATCGGGCCCGGACAACTGCATCAGGGGCTTCTTCACCCTGTCCGGGGCACTGAATACCTCACCCTTGGTGTTGACGAAGCGGTTGCCGTTCCAGCGAGCCGCCACATCCTGTTCCGTCAGATAGACCTTGATCTTGTTCGGCCACTTCTTTCGTACCGAGACCTGGGCCACCCAGGGCAGAGCGTTCAGACGCGCCTGCAATTCGTTCACATCCAGCTCGAAGAAGTTGCGAAGTTCGGCACCATCCAGCACGGCAGCACGCAACTCATCGGCCTTCAAATATTCGTGTTGCCCCTGCAGCAACAGCTCGCTCATGGGCAACCGACTGGCATCCGTCAGCCAGTCTTTAACATCCAGCGCAGTCTGGTAGAGCCCCCACATGACCAGGATGAAAAATGCCACCCCGGCGATGAAGCCCCCCTTGGTGCGCCCTTGTGCCCTTGCCTCCACCCGATCGATCCCCGTAAAACGCGCCATGCCGGCCACTTGCAGACCGGTTCGCCATTATATAGGCCTCGGCTTGGCGGTCAAAATACTCATTGGGCCCTCAGGCACCGGATTTCATGCTATCCACGCTCAATTTCATCTCGCCGAGACGACGGGCCAGCGCACCGACGTTACCCGCCCCCTGGGTCAATACCAGATCCCCCTCGCCAATCAGGTCGGCCAGCACCGCGGGCACATCGTCCGGCGTTGCGACAAAGATGGGCTCCAGGGTGCCGCGGGAGCGGATGGAACGGCACAAGGCACGGCCATCGGCACCGGGAATGGGCTCCTCACCGGCGGCATAGACCTCCAGCATCACCAGCACGTCCACCTTGGAGAGCACATCCGCGAAATCTTCGTAGAGATCCCGGGTCCGGCTGTAGCGGTGCGGCTGGAACACCATCACCAGCCGCTTCTCGGGCCAGCCGGCGCGAGCGGCGTTGATGGTCACCTTCACTTCGCTCGGGTGATGACCGTAATCGTCCACCAGCATGGCCTTGCCACGGCCGGTTTCAAACTCGCCATATTGCTGGAAGCGGCGCCCCACCCCTTCAAACTTGGAAAGTGCCTGGATGATGGCCTCGTCGCCGATGCCGTCTTCGGTTGCCACCGCAATGGCGGCGGCGGCGTTGAGGGCGTTGTGGATGCCCGGCTGATTCAGGGTCACCTCCAGCTCACCCGCCCCTGCACGGCGCACCCGGAAGCGGCTGCGATTGCTGGTCTGCACGAAGTCCAGCACCTGCACATCGGCATCATCGCTCATACCGTAGGTGAGGGTAGGACGGGCGATCTCCGGCAGCATGCCGCGGATCACGGGGTCATCCACGCACACCACGGCCAGGCCGTAGAACGGCAGGTTGTGCAGGAAATCGATGAAGGTGGCCTTCAACCTGGAGAAATCGCCACCATAGGTGTCCATGTGATCCGCTTCGATATTGGTCACTATGGAGACCATGGGTTGCAGATGCAGGAAGGAGGCGTCGCTCTCGTCCGCCTCGGCAATCAGATAACGGCTGCTGCCCAGGCGGGCATTGGTGCCGGCGCTGTTGAGCAGACCGCCGATGACGAAGGTTGGGTCGCGATCCGCCTCGGCATAGATGCTCGCCACCAGACTGGTGGTGGTGGTCTTGCCGTGGGTCCCGGCGATGGCGATGCCGTGACGGAAGCGCATCAGCTCAGCCAGCATTTCGGCGCGGCGCACCACGGGAATACGCAGCTCGCGGGCAGCCAGCAGCTCGGGGTTGTCCTGCTTGATGGCGGTGGAAACCACCACCACGCTGGCACCGTCCACATGCTCGGCACTGTGACCGACAAAAATGTGTGCGCCCAAAGAGGCCAAGCGTTCGGTCACCCCGTTGCGGGCCAGATCCGAGCCGGTCACCTGATACCCTTCATTGGCAAGCACTTCCGCAATACCGCCCATACCGGCGCCACCGATGCCGATGAAGTGGATGCGACGCACGCGGCGCATTTCGGGGATAACGGTACGCAGTTTTGCCAGTTCAACCTTGGTCATAGTTCTTTCTCAATTCGCGGCCACAGGCCATTTTCATTCGGCGACATTCATCAGTTCGAAGACAGAAGCGGGGCCTTGGCGGCACATCTTGGCCTTCCATCTCGTTTGGCTCAGCCGGTGGCGAGCCGTTTGCACTCATCGGCAACCCGTTCGGCAGCATCGATGATGGCGACCCGGCGCGCGGCCTGGGCCATGTTCAACAGAGTTTCCCTGCGCCCGGCGAGCCAGGAGAGGCGTGACGCCAGAGCGGCCGGCGTCAGCTCGGACTGGGGCAGGAACTCGGCCGCACCGCCGTCGACCAGGGTCAGGGCGTTGCGGGTCTGGTGATCATCCACCGCATGGGGCAGGGGCACGAAGATGGCGGCCACACCTGCGGCGGCCACTTCGGAGACGGTCAATGCGCCGGCGCGGCACACCACCAGGTCAGCCCAGGCATAGGCATCCGCCATGTCCTTGATAAATTCACTCACCTCGGCCTCGACCCCCAGCCCGGCATAGGAGGCAGCCACGGCCTCCCCGTTGCCCTTGCCGCACTGGTGACGCACCTCGATGGGCACACCGGCAGCTGCAACCGCAGGAGGCACCTGCTCGTTGAGGACCCGGGCCCCCAGGCTGCCACCGACCACAAGCAGGCGCAGAGGATCGCTGCTGCTGCGCAGTTGGGGATCCGGCAGCGCCACCACCTCGGGGCGCACCGGGTTGCCCACCACGGCGGTGCGGGCATTGGGGGCGAAGGCACCGGGGAAGGCCATCAGTACCCGCCTGGCGATACGGGCCAGCAGCTTGTTGGTCAGGCCGGCGGCGGCATTCTGCTCGTGCAGCAGCAGTGGAATGCCGGACAGCCAGGCGGCCACGCCACCCGGGCCGGAGGCGAAGCCCCCCATGCCCAGCACCACATCGGGCTGGATGGTCTTGAGCACCTGGCGGGCTTGCAGCACGGATTTGATGACACGGTAGGGCGCCGCGAGCAGACGCTTGATGCCGTTGCCACGCACCCCCTGGATGTCGATGAAGGAGATGGGATAACCATGGGCAGGCACCAGCTCCGCCTCCATCCGGTCGGCAGTGCCGAGCCAGTGGATGGTCCAGCCCTGGGCCTTGAGGCGATCGGCGACGGCCAGGCCGGGGAACACATGGCCCCCGGTACCACCCGCCATCACCAGTAACGTCTTGCTCACACAACCTCCCGCACGCGCGCCTGGGCACTCGCCTGGCGCAACTCGAAATCGATACGAATCAACATGCTCACCGCCACCATCATGATGATGAGACTGGAGCCGCCATAACTGACCAGCGGCAGGGTCAGCCCCTTGGTAGGCATCATGCCGCTGGCGGCACCGACGTTGACGAAAGTCTGGAAACTGAACCAGATGCCGATGCCGATGGCCAGATAACCTTCATAGAGCCGCTCGGCCACCAGCGCCTGGTGACCCAGCTTGAGCGCCTTCACCGCCAGCGCAAAAATCAGGAAGAGTGCGCCAAGCACCCCCACGTAGCCCAGCTCTTCGCCCAGAATGGCGAACACGAAGTCGGTGTGGGCTTCCGGCAGGTACTCCATCTTCTGGATGGAGTTGCCGAGCCCCTCGCCAAACCAGCTCCCCCGACCAAAGGCCATCAGGGACTGGGTCAGCTGATAGCCGCTGCCAAAGGGATCGGCCCAGGGGTCGAGGAAAGAGGTCACCCGCCGCATCCGGTAGGGCTCCGCGATGATCAGGGTCACCACGGCGCTCACCCCCACCAGGATGAGACCGATGAACTGCACCAGCCGGGCACCGGCCAGGAACAGCATCCCGAGGGAGGTGACGAACATCACCACCACTGACCCGAGATCCGGCTGGGCCAGCAGCAGGATGGCCACCACGAACAGCACCGCCATGGGTTTCATGAAACCGATGAAGCGTTCGCGCACCTCGCTCTGGCGGCGCACCAGATAGCCCGCCAGATAGACGAACAGCGCCAGCTTGCCGAACTCAGCCGGCTGCAAGTTGAAGGGGCCAAGCGGCAGCCAGCGTACCGAACCGTTGACGCTGCGGCCCACCAGCAACACCATCACCAGCAGCACGATGGCCAGCAACAACATGGGGCCGTTGTAGTGCTGCCAGCGTGCCATGGGTACCTGCAACACGAACCAGGAGATACCCAGCGCCATCACCAGGAACATGCCGTGGCGCTTCACGAACATGAAGGGATCGTTGTTGATGGCGATCCCCTCAGGAATGGAAGCTGACGCCACTATCACCAGCCCGACGCCCATCAGGGCGAGAGCCAGTACCACCAGCTGCCGATCGTAGAGACCGGCGGGGCGCGCCGGTAGCAACCAGCGCTGCAAGAATCCCGCAACCACGCGCAGGGCGTTCATAAGCCCATCACCAGTTCGGTGAAGCGATCGCCGCGCGCTTCAAAGGATTTGAACTGATCCAGGCTCGCGCAGGCCGGCGCCAGCAGCACCCAGTCACCGGGCCTGGCATCGACCGCCGCCTTGGCGACAGCAGCGTCAAGATCGGCAACCCGCTCGGTCTGTTCGCCCAGGGCCAGCAGCACCTCGGCATCCTGGCCAAAGCAGTACATGTGATCGATCTGGCTGCCGAGCAGGGCCTGCACCGGGCCGAAGTCCTGCCCCTTGCCTTGGCCACCGGCCAGCAGCAGCAGGCGGCCCTTGACCGCTTCACGTACCCCGGCCACGGCGGCCAGGGTCGCCCCCACGTTGGTGGCCTTGGAGTCGTTGATCCAGCGCACCCCATTTACCTCCCGCACGAAGCGGGCACGGTGAGGCAGGCCTTCAAAGCGGCGCAGCACGGCAAGTTGTGCCTCGCGGGGAATGCCCACCGCATCGCACAGGGCCATGGCCGCCAGGGCATTGGCCTGGTTGTGGGCACCCACTATCTTCATCTCGTCCACCGCCAGGAGCGGCTCGCCGTGCAAGGTCAGCCAGTGACGGCCCTCCAGCTCGCAGCGACCGTAGCCGTTGCAGTCGAGGCCGAAACTCTGCCACACCTGACCCACATCGGGCAGGGTCTGGGGATCGTCGCGATTGATCAGGATGTGCTGGGAGTGCTGATGGATCTCCATCTTGGCGGCGCGGTAATCCGCCATGCCGGCATAGCGATCCATATGATCTTCACTGAGGTTCAGGACCACGGAGGCGGCGGCCCGCAGGCTGTAGGTGGTCTCGAGCTGGAAGCTGGAGAGCTCCAGCACGCAGAGATCCATGGGCTGCTTGAGGAGTGACAGCGCCGGGGTGCCAATATTGCCCCCCACACCGACCTTGAGTCCCGCCTCGGCGATCATCTCACCCACCAGGGTGGTGACCGTGCTCTTGCCGTTGGAACCGGTGATGGCGATGACGGGCGTCTGGGTTTCACGCACGAACAGTTCGATGTCACCGACGATGCGCACCCCGAACTCGGCGGCGGCCTTCAACTCCGGAGTCGCCAGGGCGATGCCCGGGCTGGCCACTATCATGTGCGCCTGCTTGAGCCGCTCCGCGTCCAGCCCGTGGATGAGCTCCACCTCGGGGGGAAGCTCGTCCTTGCCCGGCGGGTTGGCACGGGTGTCCATCACCAGCGGCGTGACGCCGCGGTCGAGGAAGTAATCGACGCAGGAGAGTCCGGTTTTGCCGAGTCCGATGATGATGACCATGGCTTACCTCACCTTCAGGGTGGCGAGGCCAAGCAGCACCAGCATGAGGGTGATGATCCAGAAGCGCACGATGACGCGCGGCTCCGGCCAGCCCTTCTTCTCATAGTGGTGATGGATGGGGGCCATGCGGAAGATCCGCACGCCGCGCAGTTTGTAGGATCCGACCTGCAGGATCACCGAGACGGTCTCCATCACGAAGACGCCCCCCATGATCACCAGCAGGAACTCCTGGCGCACAAGCACGGCTATGGTACCGAGCGCGCCGCCCAGGGCCAGGGAACCCACGTCCCCCATGAAGACCTGGGCCGGGTAGGTGTTGAACCAGAGGAAGCCCAGGCCCGCGCCCACGATGGCGGTACAGACGATCACCAGTTCGGAGGTGTAGGGCACGTAGGGAATGTGCAGGTAGTTCGCGAAGTTGACGTTACCGGTCGCCCAGGCGATCAGGGCGAAGCCCCCCGCCACCATCACGGTGGGCATGATGGCGAGGCCATCCAGGCCATCGGTCAGGTTGACCGCGTTGGAGGTACCGACGATGACGAAGTAGGTCAGCAGGATGAACATCAGGCCGAGCTGGGGCATCACATCCTTGAGGAAGGGGACCACCAGCTGGGTCTGACCATCGTGGGTGGCCGTGGCGTAGAGGAAGACTGCCACACCCAGCGCGACCGCGGACTGCCAGAAGTACTTCCAGCGGGCGATGAGGCCATCGGTGTTCTTGCGCACCACCTTGAGATAGTCATCGGCAAAGCCGATGGCACCATAGGCCCCCAGCACGAACAGCACCAGCCAGACATAGGGGTTATCGAGGCGGCACCAGAGCAGCACAGAAGTGAAAATGGCTGCAATGATCATCAGGCCGCCCATGGTCGGGGTGCCCTTCTTGCTGAGGTGGGACTCGGGACCGTCGTTGCGGATCACCTGGCCGAACTTCATGATCTGCAGGCGACGGATGAGGCGCGGCCCCATCCAGAGCGCCACCACCAGACCGGTGATGATCGACAGGATGGCGCGAAACGTCAGGTAGGAGAAGACGTTGAAGAAGGTGAAGTGCGGGGTGAGCAGTTCCGCCAGCCAGACTAGCATGTGGCTGACTCCTGATGGCCCTTGACCATCTCGACGATATCTTCCATGCGGGAGCCACGGGCGCCCTTGACCAGAATCGAAATTTCCTGATGTGTCTCTATCATTTGCGCAAGCACTTCAAACAACGACGCCTTGTTATCGAAATGTCGGCCAGCCGCGGCATCTGCGGTGTGGCGACTCTGTTCCCCTACGGTCAGCACGGCATCGAGGCCCTGCTCACGGGCATGGTGTCCGACCCGGGCATGCTGCGCGGCGGACTCCTCACCCAACTCTTTCATGTCACCGAACACCAGCACCTTGTAGCCGTTCATGGCGGTCAGGGCATCGATACCCGCCAGCACGGACTCCACGCTGGCGTTGTAGGTGTCATCCACCAGGGTGAGGCCACCCCAGCGTTGCACGCAGAAACGGCCCTTGACCGGCGCCATCTGCTCCAGCCCCGCCTTGACGGACGCAAGCGATGCGCCCAGGGCCAGGGTCCCGGCGGCAGCAGCCAGGGCGTTGGCCACGTTGTGGCGACCCGGAATGGCCAGGGTCAGGTTCACCTCTCCCTGGGGCGTCACCATCACAAACCCGGCACAACCCTGCTCGTTGAGCACGATGTCGCGGGCGTGGAACGGCTGACGCTGATCCTGGAGGGAGAAGGCGCACTGGATGCCCTTTTCACGCCACTTCGGCCAGAACTCGTTGTCGGCATTGACGATGGCGGTGCCGCCCTCGCCTAACCCTTCGAAGATTTCGCTCTTGGCATGGAACACCCCTTCCAGGGAGCCAAAGCCTTCCAGGTGCGCGGCAGCGACGTTGTTGATGATGGCGGCGTCGGGTCTGGCGAGCGACGTGGTCCAGGCGATCTCGCCCGGGTGGTTGGCTCCCAGCTCCATCACCGCGAACTGGTGTTGCGGCTCGAGGCGCAGCAAGGTCAGCGGCACCCCCACCTCGTTGTTGAAGTTGCCGGCGGTGGCCAGCACCTCCCCTTCACAACGCAGGATGGCCGTCGCCATCTCCTTCACCGTGGTTTTGCCACAGCTGCCGGTGATGGCGAGCACTTTCGGATTGATGCGCTCGCGCACCAGCCTGCCCAGACGCCCAAGCCCCTTGAGGGTGTCGCCCACCACCAGTTGTGGAATGGCCAGCGGCAATTCGCGCTCCACCAGCAGGGCACTGGCGCCGGCGGCAACCGCTTGGTCGCAGAAATCGTGGGCGTCGAAACGCTCGCCGCGCAGGGCCACGAACAGCGCCCCCGCGCCCAGGGTACGGGTGTCGGTGCTGACCGCCGTGATCTCATGGTCGCCCCCGATCAGACGGGCATCGAGCACCTGCGCCAGGTCGGCAAGCCTGAGGGTCATCATTTGAATGACTCCATTAATGTGTGCAAGGCGGCTGCGACGGTTTCCCGATCGCTGTAGTGCCGCTTGTCGGTTCCAATGATCTGATAATCCTCGTGGCCTTTGCCGGCCACCAGGATGATGTCCTCTTTGCTCGCTTGGCTCAGTGCCAACTGGATTGCCTTGGTCCTGTCGTGCTCAATCTGCACGGCGCCGGGATCACGAAGACCCGCCACCATGTCGGCCATGATCCGGGCCGGCTCCTCGGTACGGGGATTGTCGTCGGTCAGGATCACGCAGTCCGCATGCTGCTCCGCCATGGCAGCCATCATGGGACGCTTGCCGCGATCCCTGTCGCCACCACAACCCACCAGGCACCAGAGCCGCCCTTCACAGTGCACCCGCAGGGCCTGCAAGGCCTTCTCCAGCGCATCCGGGGTGTGGGCGTAATCGACCACGGCGAGCGGCGCATCGCTACCGCCGAAGCACTCCATGCGACCGGTCACCGGTTGCAGTCTGGGGGCCGTCGCCAGCAGGTCATCGAAGTCGTAGCCGAGCACCAGCATGGCGCCCATGGCGCCCAGCACGTTGCTGACGTTGAAGCGGCCGAGCAAGGGGGCGGATAATACACCATTCCCCCAGCTGGAGTTAATGCGCGTATCAAAACCTTGTTGGTGGAAATGGGGATCCTGCGCCGTCAGTTGTCGTCCGGCATGGTTTTCAATCGGACCATGAACCCCGAAGGCCACTGCACCGGGATAGGTCGCCAGCCATTGCCGTCCCAGATGGTCATCGGCGTTGATGACGGCGCAAGGCTCATCCACCAGCTTCAGCAGCTCCTCCTTGGCGGCGGCATAGGCCTCCATGGTGCCGTGATAGTCCAGATGATCCCGGCTCAGGTTGGTGAAGACTGCCGCGGCAAAAGGCAGGGCCGCCACGCGATGCTGCACCAGACCGTGGCTGGAGACCTCCATCGCCACCAGATCAGCCCCCTGCTGCTGCAAGGCGGCCAGATTGGCCTGCACCTGGACCGCGCTGCCCGTGGTGTTCTCTGCTTCGATGAGCTCGCCAAACAGACCGTTGCCTATGGTGCCCATGACCCCGGCCTTGCCCCCCAGCAAGGTGCGCCAGTTGGCCACCAGCAGGGCCGTGGTGCTCTTGCCGTTGGTGCCCGTGATGCCCACCAGTTGCAACTTTTGCGCAGGGTGACCGTAGAAATGACCGGCCAGCTCGGAGAGACGAGCGGGAAGATCCCTCATGCCGATGCAGGGGATCTGGGTCGCCGGAGGGACGAATTCTCCGTCCTCCTCAAACAGCACGGCGGTCGCTCCCTGAGCCACCGCCTGTTCGATGAAGCGCCTGCCATCCACCTGATGGCCACGAATCGCCACGAAGAGCGAGCCGGGACCGACCCGCCGGCTGTCGAGCTGGAGATCGGTGAGGGAAAGCGCCGGGGCATCGATGCCGAAGTGGCTCATCAGTTGATCAAGTGTGCGGGGCGGCATGGGAAGCCTCCGAAAATGCGGGAATGCGGGCGCTCGTACACGCCATGGAAAACGCCCCGACAGCAGCGGGGCCGATGGAAAAAACCGGATGCCCGTCAAGTACGCGGTGCGCCATTGTTGGCCTCCGTGCGGGCAAGCTTGGCGGGTACCTCGGGCGGGATCGCATCGGGACGGATGTTGAAGAGCTGCAACACGCCTCCCATGGCCTCCGCAAAGGGCGGGGTCGCCACGGCACCGCCGTAGTAGGCATCCCCCTTGGGTTCGTTGATCACCACCACCATGACGAAACGGGGATTGCTGGCCGGTGCGAAACCGGCAAACCAGGCCATGTAGTCCTTGCCATAGCCCCCAGCCACGGCCACCTTGGCGGTACCACTCTTGCCACCGACCCGATAACCGGGGATCTGGGCCTTGGGAATGGCATTGCTGACCACGTACTCCAGCGCCTGCAACATGGCAGCGGCGTTGTTGTGATCGATGACCTGCTCACCCTTGGGCGGCTTGGTCACCTTGATAATGGAGAGCGGTACCCGCTTGCCCTTGTTGGCCAGGGTGGCGTAGGCGGAGGCCAGCTGCAGCGGGGTCACTCGCAGACCATAACCAAACGACAGGGTAGCTCGCTCGATGTCGGACCAGCGGCGACGCTGGGGCAGCATGCCGCTGCTCTCCCCCATCAGGCCGCTGCCGGTGTCCATGCCGAAGCCCACCATGCTCAGGGTGTTGATCATCTCCTGGGCCGGCATCCGCAGCGCGATGCGCGACATGCCGATGTTGGAGGAGTAGCGCAGGATGTCGTAAAGGTTGGTCGCCTTGTGGATACTCACGTCACGGATCTGCTTGGCCCCGATGAAGAGGGGGCCGCCCGGGATGAAGTCCTTCCAGCTGGTGACACCGGCTTGCAAGGCACTAAGCAGAATCAATGGCTTGACCGTGGAGCCCGGCTCATAGGTATCGGTCACCACCCGGTTTCGCACCCGGAAACTCTGGTATTGGCCACGGTTGTTCGGGTTGTAGGAGGGGGTGTTGACCATGGCGAGCACCTCGCCGGTCTTCACATCCAGCATCACCATGGAGCCGGAGGTGGCCTTGTTCTCGTCGGTAGCCCGTTTGAGGGCGCGATAGGCCAGCGCCTGCACCCGCTGATCGATGCTCAGTTGCAGATCGTTGGCGTGTTTGCCCTCTTTCACCAGGCCCAGGCGCTCGATGACGCGGCCCTGCCTGTCCTTGCGCACCCTCATCTCGCCAGGGGTTGCGGTCAGCCACTCGTTGTAGCTGCGCTCAATCCCCTCGATGCCGCTGCCATCGATGTTGGTCACCCCCACCAGGTGGGAGCTTATCTCGCCGGTCGGGTAGAAACGGCGCGCCTCGGGGCGCAGATAGATGCCCCCCAGCTTCAACCCCTTGATGTACTCGGCCACAGCAGGCGTCACCTGCCGCTGCAGATAGACGAAGCGCTTGCTCGGGTTGGCGATGCGATGCTTGAGGGTGTTGATGTCGAGCTTGAGCACGGCGGAGAGTGCCAGCCAGGCACGCTCGTTGTGGATGGCACCGGACTCATGCACCGTCTTGGGATCGGCCCAGACCGCTTCGACCGGCACGGATACCGCCAACTGTTCGCCATTGCGGTCCGTGATCATGCCGCGCACCGCCTGGGTGGAGGTGGTGCGCAGGGAGCGCATGTCCCCCTCCTGGCGCAGTCTGTCCGGATCGATCACCTGGATCCAGGCCAGCCGCAGGATCAGCCCCGCAAACGCGATGCCGATGAAGAAAACCAGGGTACGAAAGCGCCACGGGTAGAGTGAGGGTGCTTTCGCCTTGGCTTTGTCCTTTGCCGGAGCCTTGGTGGCGGCCTTGCGTGTCATGGTTGTGTAATTACCTTTTCAGTGGTCACCAGGGGACGAGCCATCTGCAACTTGTCCATGGCCAGACTCGCCACCCGGGAGTGCTCAGCCAGTGTGCCCTGTTCCAGCAAGAGGTGGCGCCACTCGATGTTGAGCCTGTCCTCCTCCGCCATCAGATCGTTCTGCTTGGCCGTCAGACCCCGGGTCATGTTGGTCACCAGGATCACCGCAAAGGCGGTGACCAGCACGGCGACGGTCAACAGGACCTGCAACTTGTGGCGCCAGAGATCCGCAACGATCTCCCTGGCGAGGTGAACGCGCACATCGCTCATCGCTTACTCCGCAAGACGCTCTGCGACCCGCAGCACCGAGCTGCGGGACCGGGTGTTTTCATTGACCTCGTGGTCGGAAGGCTTGAGCGCCTTGCCGATCGACTTCAGCTTGCGACCACCGGCAAGCTGGGCTTCGGTCAGGGGGATCCCGTGGGGTACTTCCGGACCTTTCTCATGCTTGCGAATAAAATGCTTCACCAGCCGATCTTCCAGAGAGTGGAAGCTGATGACGGAGAGACGACCGTGAGGAGCCAGCACGTCCAGCGCGCCGTTGAGGGCGGTTTCGATCTCGTCCAGCTCGCTGTTGATATAGATGCGGATGGCCTGGAAGCTGCGGGTCGCCGCGTGCTTTCCCTTCTCCTTACTCGGGTTGACCCGGGCAATCATCTCCGCCAGCTGGCGGGTGCGCACATAGGGCTCGGTCACCCGATCGTGCACGATGGCGCGAGCAATCTTCTTGGCGAAGCGCTCCTCACCGAAGGTTTTCAGCACCCAGGCGATGTCGTCCACATCGGCACGGGCCAGCCACTCGGCGGCACTCTGACCGGAGGTGGGATCCATTCTCATGTCGAGCGGGCCGTCCTTCATGAAGCTGAAGCCACGCTCGGCATCGTCAAGCTGGGGGGAGGAGACACCGAGATCCAGCAGGAAGCCATCGACCTTGCCCAGCAGGCCGCGCTCGGTCAGATAGCGGGTGATGCCGGAGAAGGGACCGTGCACGATCTCGAAACGGGGATCCTGGATCTTGGCCGCCTCGGCAATGGCCTGGGGATCCCGGTCGATGGCGATCAGACGGCCATTGGGGCCCAGATGCTGGAGAATGAGACGAGAGTGACCACCCCGGCCAAAGGTGCCGTCGACGTAGATACCGTCCGGCTTGATGGCCAGCCCTTCGACGGCTTCGTGCAACAGCACTGTGATGTGTTCAGCGGCTTGGGTCATTTATAAAGAAAAATCCTGTAGTCGTGGTGAACTTGCCCAGTCGTCCTCGGGCAGGCCCAGGATGTCGTCGTTGATCTGTTGTTGCCAGCGGGCTTCATCCCACAGCTCGAATTTGTTGAGCTGGCCCACCAGCATGACTTTCTTGTCTAGCCCGGCATGGCTGCGCAGCGGCTGGCTGAGCAGCAGACGGCCATTGCCATCCAGTTCGCATTCGGCCGCGTGGCCGAGCAGCAGACGCTGCAGGCGGCGTTCTGCCGGGTTGGTGCTGGAAAGGGTCTTCAGCTTGCGCTCCACCTCTTCCCATTCATTCAGGGGATAAAGCAGCAGACAGGGATGGGCGATGTCGATGGTGCAGACCAGCTGGCCGTCGCACTCGTCGCGCAGCCAATCACGAAATTTGGTCGGAATCGCCAACCGCCCCTTGCTGTCCAGGCTGATGGCGTGAGCGCCACGCAACAAATTGCAGTCCCCGAAAGGTGAGTTATGGGGGCTAGATGCCCAATAAAACCACTTTGATCCACTTTTCTCCACCATGAAGTTTAAGGACGAGCAGGGGGCTTTTCAAGCAAGGATCTCGGGCATGGGGAACATATTGACGCAGCGTGATGGAACTACCGATTAAATGAATTGATTTTCCACAAGTTATTTGTGTTACCCGCAACTCGATTAATTTTCAGCAATTAAAAAACTGACAAATTGCACGAATAAACATCAGCCATACAGGCCGCGCTTCTCCAGCGCCATCACGATATTCAGAACATGGAAAAATTCCACATAACAGATTGATATAAAATACATTTGTTAAACATAGCTAGCCCAACAGTAAATATCACGAGTCAACCGAGGCAGTACTTTATGGTTAATAAAAAGAGCCTTGCGATAAATCGCAAGGCTCTTCAGGAAAGAGGTCGGAGTCGGCCTGTAAGCCGGGTTCTGTACCGGGTTGCCCCGGGTAGCAATCATTCCTCTAGGCCAGCAATCGCTCGCTGGCTCAAGCAACCTACCCGCCCCCAACGCGGGCCGCGCCAATAGGGGCCTATTTGGTCTTGCTTCGGGTGGAGTTTACCGTGCCACGAACTGTTGCCAGTCGCGCGGTGCGCTCTTACCGCACCCTTTCACCCTTACCTGATCCCTTGCGGGCCATCGGCGGTCTGCTCTCTGTTGCACTGGTCGTAGGCTCGCGCCCCCCAGGCGTTACCTGGCACCCTGCCCTGTGAAGCCCGGACTTTCCTCCCCTCCGCCCGTCTGTCCCGAGGGACACAACGACGAAGCAGCGATTGCCCAGCCAACTCCGAGGCGCGGATTATAGCCTCGCGAGACGGACGGGGTAAACCGTCAATTCCGGTTTACGGCAATTAATAGTGCTCGAGACCGTATTTGTAGAGGGCGTTCTTCTTCACCCCGTGGATCTCGGCGGTGAGGGCCGCAGCCTTCTTGAGGGGCAGCTCGCTGACCAGCAGGCCCAGGGTGCGGATCGCCTCCGCAGGCAACTCGTCATCCACCTTGCTGGCTCCGGCGACCACCAGCACGATCTCCCCGCGGCAACGGTTATCGTCCTCTCCGAGCCAGGCCAGCATCTCGGAGGCGGGCAGACCGTGGATGGACTCGAAGGTCTTGGTCAGCTCGCGGCACACCACCACCTGGCGCTCGCCAAGGATGCGAGCAATCGCTTCCACCGTCTCCTGCACCCGGCGCGGCGATTCGTAGAACACCAGAGAGCGGGTGTCTTCGATGACGGCTTGCAGGCGATCATCCCGCCCCTTGGCCTTGGCCGGCAGGAAACCCTCGAAGGCGAAGCGGTCGGTGGGCAGCCCGGCGGCGGACAGCGCCGTGATGGCAGCGCAGGGACCGGGCAGCGGCACCACCTTGACCCCGGCTTCGCGACAACGGGTGACCAGGTGATAACCGGGGTCGCTGATGAGCGGCGTCCCCGCATCGGAGACCAGGGCCACGCTCTTGCCCTCCTTGATGCGGGCGATCAGCACATCCGCCTTTTGCTGCTCGTTGTGATCGTGCAGGGCAAAGGTCGGTACCGAGATCTGGTAGTGGCTGAGCAGGATCCCGCTATGCCGGGTATCCTCGGCGGCCACCAGATCGACGCTGCGCAGCACGTCCAGTGCTCGCTGGGTGATGTCGGCCAGATTGCCGATCGGAGTGGGGACTATATACAGGGTTGGGATGTCACTCATGGGAGCTCCGAGTGTCCCGACAATTGTGTCGCCATATTGGCCCGTTTACACTATGGAGAATTTCAACACTGGTCGGGGAATGAACTTGAACCGGGTTATAAAGCAGCTAAGTGTATCACGACTCTTCGGCATCCTACTCGCGGCAGTCCTGCTCGCCGCCTGTGCGTCGGAGCCCAATCAATCTTCCGGACAACCCGGCATGCCGTCAGCCTTCTCGGATCTGACCAAGAATGCCCAGTGGTATCTGGAGCAGGTGGATCCCGCCAAACCGGCCGAGGCCTTCACCTGGCAGGTGATGGCTGCGCGCAGTTATCTGGCGCTCGGTCAGGCCAAACCGGCAGCCGCCCTGTATCAACAGTTGCAGAAGCAGGCTGGCAACCCGGTGCAGCAGGCACAACTGCAACTGCTGCAGGCGCACCTCTTGCTGGCCCAGGGCAACGCCAACCAGGCCCTGATCCTGCTGGAAGGCAAGCCGGATGTGGCCCTCGATGCCGATACCCAGAAGGATTGGTATCGCCAGCGGGTGGTGCTGCAACTGGACATCAACAACAAGTTTGGCGCGGCCAAGTCGCTGATCCTGCTGGAGCCTTACCTGGCCAAGAATGAGCTGGCCACCAACCACCAGCAGATCTGGTCCCTGCTGAAAAGCATGACCCCCTCCACCCTGCAGGCGCTCGAAGAGGAGCCAGCTCCCGATGTGACCACCGGCTGGCTGCGTCTTGCTGCGCTGGTGAACGAATTCGGGGCACAGCCGAGCCAGCTGGCCCGCCAGCTTGCTGGCTGGAAGCAGAGCTTCCCGAACCACCCTGCCCAGAGCGACATGCCGGCCGGCCTTGGGGATCTCGCTATCACGGACAACGGTTCGCTGCAGCAGATCGCCGTCTTCCTGCCGCTCTCCGGCAACCTGGAAGCCCAGGGCGCCGCCATCCGCAACGGCATGTTGATGTCCTACAAAGAAAATCAGAGCCAGTTCACCCTGAACTTCTATGATACCCAGGGCAAGGCGATGGGGGACCTCTACAAGCAGGCCATTCAGGAAGGGGCCAACATGATCATCGGCCCCCTGCTCAAGGATCAGGTGGAGGAGCTGCTCAAGTCGAGTCCGACCGTGCCAGTGCTGGCGCTCAACGAGCTGGACAAGCCGATCGTCAACGACAACACCTTCTATTTCTCGCTCTCCGCCGCTGCCGATGCGAGCCAGGCGGCCCAGTACCTCTATGGTCAGGGCTACCGCAAGCCGCTGCTGATCGCGGCACAAGGCCGGATTGGCTACAGCAGTATCAAGGCGTTTGAACAGGCCTGGGCCGGCGTCAGCCAGGAGAAGCCCGTGGTTGCCACCTTCGGGGCGCGCAACGAAGTGCAGGGCATGGTCAAGAACGCTCTGAGCGGCCGTTCCACCGCACGAGCCGGGGAGATTGTCCAGCTGTCTGATGCCGCGCCGCGCAGCATCGACGCCGTCTATGTGGTGGCCAACAGCCTGGAGACCCGGATGATCAAGCCCTATGTGGACATCTCGGTCAATCCCATGGGCAGCCTGCCCATCTACAGCAGCTCGCGGGGATACGACGGCGGGACGACCGAGGTGGCATCCGAGCTCAACGGCATGCATATCTCCGACATGCCACTGCTGCTGGGTGGCTTCGAGACGCAGCGTGAACAGATTGCCCTGCTCTGGCCCCAGACCCAGGGCGACCTGCTGCGCCTGTTCGCCCTCGGCTACGATGCCGTCAGCCTGGCAGGCAACCTGCCGCAAATGCGCAAGGTCAATGCCATGCAGCAACCCGGCATGAGCGGCCAGCTGAGCGTGGATCCCCAGGGCAACATAGTGCGCATGCTGGACTGGGCCACCTACCAGAATGGCAAGCTGGTCAGCGACAGCGCCGCCCCCCAGCTGGAGGATGCGACTCATGAAGAGGCTACTGACACAACTTCACCAGCAGTGGTTGAACCTGTTGCCGTCGGCAGCGACGAGCAAGGGACAACACTTTGAGCAAATAGCGGAACGCTGGTTGCAGGCCCGCGGCCTGCAACCCGTGACCCGCAACTACCGCTGCCGTGGCGGCGAGATCGATCTCATCATGCGCCAGGGGGAGACCCTGGTGTTCGTTGAAGTGAGATATCGCGCCAACGCCACTCATGGCGGTGCCGCCAGCTCGGTCACCCGGCGCAAGCAGCACAAGATCGTGCTGGCCGCGCGCCACTATTTCAAGCAACATGCCATCAATGAGGCCAACCAGGCCTGTCGATTCGATGTGATCGCGTTCGAGGGCGACCAGCCGGACTGGATCCAGAACGCGTTTTAAGAGGACCCCATGACTGATCCCATCAAAGAGAATTACACCGAGAGCATCCAGACCAAGATAGCTGCCGCCGAAGCACTGCCGGATGCCATCCATACGGCAGCCCAGATGCTGACCATCTGCCTGCTCAATGGCCACAAGGTGATGGCATGTGGCAATGGTCCCTCCTCGGCATTGGCACAGCTGTTCATTTCCGAACTGGTGAACTGCTATGAAACGCCTCGCCCGTCCCTGCCCGGTCTCGCCCTGACGCCCGACATGGCGACCATCAGCGCCATCGCCACGGATCACGGTTTCGAAGAGGTCTATGCCAAACAGATACGTGCTCTGGGACAACCAGGCGACATCCTGGTGGTCATCACCACGACAGGCAACAGCCGCAGCCTCATCAAGGCTGCGGAGGCCGCCCTCTCCCGCGACATGACCATCATTGTTCTCGGTGGCGGAGACGGGGGAGAGATCGCCGGTCTGCTGGGCCCCAATGACGTGGAGATCCGCGTTCCTTCCGCTCGCCGTCCTCGTATTCTGGAAGTGAACCTGTTGACCCTGCACTGTCTCTGTGATCTCATCGACCAGACACTTTTCCCGCAACAGGAAGACTGAAACCATGAAGAAGCCTATTCTCGCTCTTGTCCTGCTGACCGGCGTCCTGCTGCTGCAAGGCTGTGCTGCCGTGGTGGTCGGTGGCGCGGCTGGCACCGCCAAGGCGAGCGGCGATCGCCGCACCCTGGGTGCCCAGTGGGACGATCAGACCATAGAGCTGAAAGCCGCCAACCTGTTGGCCGACAACAAGCCCCTGAGCGCCGCCAGCAAGATCAGTGTCTACAGCAACAACGGCCGTGTGCTGCTGGTGGGTCAGACACCCTCTGACGCTTACAAACAGGAAGCGGGCAGAATCGTGAGCCGGATTGAAGGGGTTCGCCATGTCTACAACGAGCTGCGCCTTGGCAAACCAGTTAGTATCGGCGTGCGCAGCAATGACACCTGGATCACCTCCAAGGTGCGGGCCGACATGCTGGGCACCAAGAACTTCGATAGCGCCAAGGTGAAGGTTGTCACCGAGAATGGCGAGGTGTTCCTCATTGGGTTGGTCACTCGCCAGGAAGGGGATCAGGCCGTGGAAATCGCCCGCCACGTCAGCGGCGTTAAGCAGGTGATCAAAGCCTTCGAGTTTGCCCAGAATTGACCATCTGGCAGGATGAAAAAACGCAGCCTTCAGGCTGCGTTTTTTATTTGATGACTTTCAGGGTCGGGCGACCGCTCGGGCGCGGTGGTTCCGGCTCGGGGTCAACCGGCGTGGGTGACTGTGCCTGTTCCAGCCAGAGGTCATACCCGGGCTCCGGCGGGAACAGGGTCCCCACTCCGTTCTCCCTGGCATGGATGGCCAGTACGGCCGCCATGGGGATATAGACCTGCTGCGATACGCCACCGAAACGGGCGCTGAAGCTGACAGCGTCATTGTCCATGTGGAACTGGCCCACGGCCCGGGGGGCTATGTTCAGAACAATCTGGCCATCCTGCACGAACTGCATCGGTACCATCACATGGGGAATGTTGGCATTGACCACCAGATGGGGTGTCAGATCGTTATCCAGCAACCAGTCAAAAAACGCCCGCAGCAGATACGGGCGACTGGGTGTCATTGTCGGTTCCATGCTCATACGCCGGCACGGATCTCGCGCTCGGCCTCGGTCAGGGAAGCCTGGAAGGATTCACGCTCGAACAGGCGTACCATGTAAGCCTTCAGCTCTTTGGCGCCACGGCCGGTGAAATCGATGCCCAGGCTCGGCAGACGCCACAGCAACGGCGCCATGTAGCAGTCGACCAGACCGAACTCTTCGCTCATGAAGTAGGGCATCTCGCCGAAGATGGGGGCGATGGCCAGCAGGTTGTCGCGCAACTCGGCACGGGCGGCTTCGGTATCGGTGCCCGCCATGATCTTGTCGGCCAGAGAGTACCAGTCCAGCTCGATGCGGTGCATCATCAAACGGCTGTTGCCGCGCGCGACCGGATAAACCGGCATCAGGGGCGGATGCGGGAAACGCTCGTCCAGATACTCCATGATGATGCGCGAGGTGTACAACGCCAGCTCGCGATCCACCAGAGTCGGTACAGTGTTGTACGGGTTCAGCTCGGCCAGCTCATCCGGCAGGTTGGCAGGATCAACCTGGCAGATATCCACGCTAACACCCTTCTCCGCCAGGACAATACGCACCTGATGGCTGAACATATCGTTGGCACCGGAAAACAGCGTCATTACCGAACGCTTATTGGCAGCTACAGCCATTGAACCCTCCCGTCATTAAAAAGCAGAAACGGCAATGAAGCATGTCTGTCTTCATTGCCGTGCGTCATATTACTCCGATCTGGTCGCTTAGTGAACGTCGCGCCAGAATTCCTTCTTCAACAGCACAGTGAAGATGAAGAAGATAGCGATGAATCCGAGTACCCAGAAGCCCATGCGTTCGCGCTCCTGCTGCACCGGCTCAGCCGAGTAGACCAAGAAGTTTACCAGATCCAGTACCGTCTGATCATATTCTTCGTTGTTCATTTCACCGTTGCCGTCAGATTTGATGCTGACGACTTGCTGCATCTCCACGCCATCCAGGGTGTGCGTCTCGAACTCGGCACGGGGCGTCCCCTGCAACGGCTCCAGCACATGGGGCATACCCACGGACGGGAAGACGGCGTTGTTCACCCCGAATGGACGGGTTTCGTCCACGTAGAAGGAACGCAGATAGGTGTAGATCCAGTCTGCACCACGCACCCGGGCAACCAGGGTCAGGTCGGGGGGCGGCGCACCGAACCAGCGAGCAGCATCCTTCTCGGACATGGCGCTCTTCATCAGATCGCCGATCTTGGCGCCGGTGAAGACCAGGTTCTCCTTCATCAGATCGTCCGGAATACCGATGTCGGCCGCCACCCGGTTATAACGCTGGTACTGGGTGGAGTGACAGCCGGCACAGTAGTTCATGAAGGTGGCGGCCCCCCGTTGCAGGGATGCCTTGTCACTCAGATCGTACTCCGCCTTGTCGAGGGGGAAGCCACCGCCAGAGGCCAACACCAGACCAGGCAGCAGGGCCAGCACTGCAAAAATTATTCTTTTCATTTGAATGTCACCCTCTCCGGCAGCGGCTTGGTGTTCTCATTCTTGCTGTAGAAGAACAACAGGACGAAGAATCCGAAATAACCCAGAGTACAGAGTTGTGCAATCAGCGTCAGGGTCGGGGTTGATGGCAGCACGCCCAGCACCCCCAGGATAATGAAGCAGACCACGAACTGGGCGATGTTCAGCTTGTGCAGGGTGCTGCGGTAACGCACCGAGCGCACCTTGCAACGATCCAGCCAGGGCAACAGGAACAGCACCACGATGGAGAGGCCCATCATGATGACCCCCAGCAGCTTGTCAGGCACCGCACGCAGGATGGCGTAGAAGGGAGTGAAGTACCAGACCGGGGCAATATGCGCCGGTGTCTTCAGGCCATTGGCCACCTCAAAGTTCGGTTTCTCGAGGAAATAGCCCCACATATCCGGCTTGAAGAAGATGATGGCACAGAAGAAGAACAGGAAACCGGCTACCCCGATCATGTCCTTCACGGTGAAATAGGGGTGGAACGCGACCGCATCCAGTGGCCAGCCGTTCTCGTCCTTGTGCTTCTTGATGTCGATACCATCGGGGTTGTTGGAGCCCACCTCGTGCAGCGCCAGGATATGCATGGCCACCAGCATCACCAGCACCAGCGGCAGAGCGATGACGTGCAGGGCAAAGAAGCGGTTCAGGGTTGCACCCGAGATGACATAGTCCCCCCGGATCCACAGGGTCAGATCGTCACCGATAACGGGGATGGCACCGAACAGCGAGATGATGACTTGGGCCCCCCAGAACGACATCTGCCCCCAGGGCAGCAGGTAACCCATGAAGGCCTCGGCCATCAGTACCAGGAAGATCAGCATGCCGAAGATCCACAGCAGTTCCCTTGGCTTCTGGTAAGAGCCGTAGATCATGCCGCGGAACATGTGCAGGTAGACCACGATGAAGAAGGCGGATGCCCCGGTTGAGTGCATGTAACGCAGCAGCCAGCCGTAATCCACATCCCGCATGATGTATTCCACGGAAGCGAAGGCACCTTCCGCCGAGGGGTTGTAGTTCATGGTCAGCCAGATGCCGGTGATGATCTGGTTGACCAGCACCAACATGGCAAGCGAGCCGAAGAAGTACCAGAAGTTCAGGTTCTTGGGCGCCGGATACTTGGCCATATGGTCGTTGTACATGGCCGTGAGCGGGAAACGATCATCGATCCAGCCCATGAGTTTGGCAAACATGGTCAGGCCTCCTTGCCATCGGCACCGACCAGAATGGTGGTGTCGCTAAGAAATTGGTATGGCGGAATGACCAGGTTCAGCGGTGCGGGGACGCCCTGGAACACTCGACCAGCCATGTCGAATTTGGAGCCATGGCAGGGGCAGAAGAAGCCGGAAGTTACCCCTTGAACCTGCTCGCCGAAGCTGTCGGGCAGATAGGAAGGGGAGCATCCCAGATGAGTGCAGATGCCAACGGCCACGAAGATTTCCGGTTTGATGGATCTGTAGCCATTGTGGGCATAGTCCGGTTGCTGTGGCTCGTCTGACGCAGGATCCCGCAGCTTGTCATCGTGTGCAGCCAGAGCATCCAGCGTCTGCTTGGTACGCTTCACCACCCAGACCGGTTTACCACGCCACTCGACGCGGATTAGCTGACCCGGCTCCAGCTTGCTGATATCCACTTCAACCGGGGCGCCTGCCGCCTTGGCTTTGGCACTCGGATTCCATGACTTAATAAACGGCACTGCGGTAAAAGCAGCTCCTACACCGCCAACGGCAACCGTTGACCAGGTAAGAAATCTGCGGCGACCGGTATCAACTGGCGCATTGCTCATCCAAAAACTCTCCCATGTGGACTCCGCTCATTCTTATAGTGTCCCTGTTTACTTCTCCTCTCCCTCTGACAACTGCAATGGAAGCGGAGTGGCAATTGACACAGAAAGACCATGGAAATTTTAAAGAAAAGATAACAATTTGACAAGAAAGGGAGTCGATGGGCAAAAACAATAAATACACAATTTTTTGTCTTTTGTGACGTATGCTTAGCATTGTCACATGTAACATTACCAATAAAAAAAGCCTGGCAAATTGCCAGGCTTTTTTGACACTCCTGAGAGTGCGTACCAAAAGCGAATTAACGCTTGGAGTACTGCGGACGCTTACGCGCTTTGTGCAGACCGACTTTCTTACGCTCAACCTTACGGGCATCACGAGTAACAAAGCCAGCTTTACGCAGTTCGGAACGCAGGGTCTCGTCGTACTGCATCAGAGCACGAGTGATACCGTGGCGGATCGCACCAGCTTGACCGGAGATGCCACCACCGTTAACGGTGATGTACAGATCCAGTTTCTCGGTCATCTCGACCAGTTCCAGCGGCTGACGAACTACCATGCGGGCAGTCGGACGGCCGAAGTATTGCTCCAGGGAGCGCTGGTTGATTACGATTTTACCGCTACCCGCTTTGATGAAGACGCGAGCAGTGGAGCTTTTGCGACGGCCGGTACCGTAGTATTGATTTTCTGCCATGTTGCCAGTTCCCGTTAGATATCCAGTACTTGAGGTTGCTGAGCAGCATGAGCGTGCTCTGCGCCTGCGTAAACTTTCAGCTTACGGAACATGGCACGGCCCAGCGGACCCTTCGGCAGCATGCCTTTGACGGCAGCTTCGATTACCATTTCCGGCTTACGCTGAATCAGCTTGTCGAAGCTGATGGACTTGATACCACCCGGGAAACCGGAGTGAGCGTGGTACATTTTGTCGGTAAATTTCTTACCGGTTACGTGTACCTTCTCAGCGTTTACAACGATGATGTAGTCACCGGTGTCAACGTGCGGAGTGTACTCGGCTTTGTGCTTACCACGCAGACGAGCAGCGATCTCGGTTGCGATACGACCCAGAGTTTTACCTTCTGCGTCCACAATGTACCAGTCACGTTTTACGGTTTCTGGCTTGGCAACGAAAGTTTTCATTAAGTTAAACCCAATTACCTGTTACAGACCCAATTGCTTATGGGGGCTCTCCCACAAACAACAAACGATGGCCTACCTGTACCCCTTCGAATACAAGTAAAGCTTAAAGTGTTGCTGTCTTATCGACAGCTGTAACGTGGGCCGGGCGATTATAAGTGAAGTTGCCTTAAATATCACCTGCTAATTTCACTGCCATGAAGCTAGCAAATGTCGCCCGGCCCTACCTGCCGCAGATGCCCATCCGACTGGCAGGCGCGGTATTGTGACTAAGGAAGGTGCACTCTGGCAAGGTATTCGTGCGATTGCATCTCCTGAAGCCGTGAAAGGCAACGCTTGAATTCGAAATTCAGCAGGCCTTCGCCATAGAGCCCGGTCATGGGGACCGCCGCCGATATGATGAGCTTTACATGCCGCTCATAAAACTCGTCCACCATGGCGATGAAGCGGCGGGCCGCGTCATCCGTGCCGCTGCCCATGGGTTGCACATTGGCCAGCAGGACAGTGTGGAACTCACGGGCCAGTTCGATGTAGTCGCCCTGGGAGCGTGGAGTACAGCACAGCTGTTCAAATTCCATATAAAGCACCCCTTCCCCCACGCCCAGTGCACTCAGTTGGCGATGGTTGATTTCCAGTGCGGCGGCAGTCACCGGCCCAATCCCGGTCAACTGGCTGAAATAACGATCCAGGTTGCTCCTGGCCTGTTCATCCAGCGGGAAGTGATAGATCTCTGCCTGTTCAAGGGTTCGCAGCCGGTAATCGACACCGCCATCGACATTGATCACCTCGCAGTGACGCTCGATAAGCGCGATGGCAGGCAGGAAGCGAGCACGCTGCAACCCGTTGCGGTAGAGACCCTGAGGGGGGATGTTGGATGTGGCCACCAGCACCACGCCATGGCCAAAGAGTTCCTGGAACAGAGTGCCGAGCAGCATGGCATCAGTGATATCCGAGACGAAAAACTCGTCGAAGCAGATGACGTCGGTCTCGTCGGCCAGCTTGCGGGCGATCAGCTTGAGCGGATCGGACTGACCGGTCAGCCCTTTGAGCTCATCGTGCACCCGGTGCATGAAACGGTGGAAGTGGATGCGCAGTTTGCGCTCCCCCGGCAGGCTCTCAAAAAAAGTATCCATCAGCCAGGTCTTGCCTCTGCCCACACCGCCCCACATATATAACCCCTGGACGGGGTCACGGGTTTTCGGCTTTTGCAGCCAACCTAGCAGGCCACGGGATCTGGTCGGAGTCGGGCTTGCGCACAGATCCTGATAGAGTCGCTCCAGGCGGGCGACTGCCATGGCCTGGGCCGGATCGGCCACAAAGCCGGGGCGCTGCAAATCCTGCTGATATTTTTGCTGCGGGGTCATCCTGTAAACCGCCTCCAAGTCCCTGAATGAGGGACAAAATGGTATCACGCTCTCAGGGGGCACGGTATAGTGCCAACGAGGCGTTGCGGTCCATCCGACCGCTTCAAATTCATCGTGTTAGCTGTAACAAGGAGCTTCTATGACTCTGTTTAACGGGATCCTGCTGGCGATCGCCGCCCTGATCATCGGCGTGCTGATCGGCCGCTTCTCTGTCCGTAGCCGGGATGCCGGACGCCTGGAACAGGAGCTGAAAAAAGCCCACAAGGAGCTGGAAAGCTACCAGGGGCAGATCACCACCCACTTCGCCGACAGCGCCGCCCTGATGGAACAACTGGCCGAACAGTACCAGACCCTTTATCGCCACATGGCGGAACAGAGCAAGTTCCTGGCCAAGGTACAGGAACCACTGTTCCGCGAACCTGAAGTGGAAGAAACAGGCGATGCCGCCAACAGCGTGGAGCCGGGCCTTCCTCCCCGCGATTACGCCGGTGCGTCCGGCCTGCTCAAGCAGCCGGGCTGATCGTCGGTTGAACTAATTACGCTTTATCGTGGTCAGACCTTGACGATTGCACTGCAACTTTTTCTGGGAGCTGTTTCTCATATGCGTAAATCTCTTTCTGTATTCAGTGTCTTAGCCCTCAGTGTCGGTATCGCCATGTCCTCAGCACCGGCGCAGGCCGCACTGCCCCTGATGGCGAACAACCAGGAGATGCCGAGCCTGGCCCCCGTCCTCGAGCAGGTGACCCCTGCCGTGGTCAACATCTCCGTCTCTGGCAAGAAGATCACCCGCCAACGCCTGCCGGAACAATTCCGCTTCTTCTTCGGCCCCAACATGCCTGACGAGCAGGTGAGCGAGCAGCCCTTCCAGGCGCTTGGTTCCGGCGTCATCATCGATGCCAAGAAAGGCTACGTGATCACCAACGCCCACGTGGTCCACGAGGCGGACGAGATCAAAGTCAACCTGAAGGATGGCCGTGAGTATGCAGCCAAGAAAATAGGGGAAGACAAACAGTCGGATATCGCCCTGCTGCAAATCAAGGCCGAGGATCTGGTGCAGATCAAGTTCGCCGACTCCGACGAGCTGAGAGTCGGTGACTACGCGCTGGCCATCGGCAACCCGTTCGGCCTGGGCCAGACCGTCACCTCCGGCATTGTCAGCGCCCTGGGTCGCAGCGGCCTCAACATCGAAAATCTGGAGAACTTCATCCAGACCGATGCGGCCATCAACTCCGGCAACTCGGGCGGCGCCCTGCTCAACCTGCGCGGGGAGCTGATCGGCATCAACACCGCCATCCTGGGCCCCAACGGCGGCAACATCGGCATCGGCTTTGCCATCCCGTCCAACATGGTACGCGATCTCTCCGAGCAGATCGTGAAATACGGCGAAGTGCGCCGTGGCCAGTTGGGGATTACCGGCACCGAACTCACCAGCGAAATCGCCAAGACCTTCGGCTACAACAAGAAGGACGGTGCCTTCGTCAACCAGGTCATGCCTGACTCCGCCGCCGCCAAGGCAGGCATCAAGGCAGGCGACATCATCATCAGCATCGATGGCAAGCCCATCCGATCCTTCGGCGAGCTGCGTGCCAAAATCGCCACCATGGGGGCCGACAAGCAGGTCTCGCTCGGCCTCATTCGTGACGGCAAGGAGCAGACCGTCAAGGTCACCCTGAAGAAGGCGGATGACAGCGAGATCCTGGCCAGCGCCCTGCATCCTGCCCTGGAAGGGGCCAAGCTGAGCACCATCACGGACCCCGTGTCCGGCGTGGCCGTCTCCGACATCGATCCCCGCTCACCGGCAGCCGCCTCCGGCCTGCAGAAGGGTGACATCATCATCGGAGTCAACCGCCAGCGCATCAACTCCATGGGTGAACTGACCAAGGTGTTGAAAAACAAGCCGGAAGTCCTGGCGCTGAACATCCAGCGCGGCGACTCCTCGCTCTATTTGGTGATCCGTTAAGCCCCTCACACCCGCGGCAACCGCCGCGGGTGATTTTTATCCATCGATAATGTTATTCTCTGCCCGCAGCCTGTACGGACGAGAATGACATGAAAATCCCACCACTGATCAGCTACTTGGGCAAGTCCGTCGGCTTTGGCCTCGCCATGGCTGCGCTTTTGTTGCTGGTGTTCCCCGATTTTCGCGGAGGCACTCCCCTGCCGGGCCTCATCACCAACGCCCGCGAGCTGAGCTTCTCCTACGCGGCCCATCGCGCCGGCCCTGCCGTCGTCAACATCTACACCCGCAGCTTCGCCGGCAATCGCGGTGAAAAAGCCGAACTCAGACCCCAGGGGCTGGGGTCCGGCGTCATCATGAACCAGCGCGGCCACGTGCTCACCAACTATCACGTCATCGCCGATGCGGACCAGATCATCGTCGCCCTGCAAGATGGTCGGGTATTCAGTGCAGAGCTGGTCGGCACCGACAAACTGACCGATCTGGCCGTGCTCTACATCGAATCGGACAACCTGCCGGTGATCCCGCAGGACCCGGATCGTCTGCCGGACGTGGGAGACGTGGTGCTCGCCATCGGCAACCCCTACAACGTCGGCCAGACCATCACCCAGGGTATCATCAGCGCCACCGGGCGTATCGGCCTCTCCAGCATGGGGCCGGACAGCAACGGCCGGCAGGATCTGCTACAGACCGATGCCGCCATCAACGAGGGCAACTCTGGAGGCGCCCTGGTCAATGGCCGTGGCGATCTGGTGGGCATCAATACCGCCGCCTACCACCTCAACGGCAATCAGGAGAGCTATGGCATCAGTTTTGCCATCCCCTACAAGCTGGCCAAGCGCATCATGGACGAGCTGATCGCCAACGGTCGGGTCATCCGCGGCTACCTCGGCATCTCCAGCGTCGAGATCAATCCCATCGTCGCGCGCATGCTGAACCTGGGGGACTTGCAGGGGTTGGTGGTGGAGAGCCTGGATCCCAATGGCCCAGCCACCAAGGCCGGTCTCAAACGTGGGGATGTGCTGCTCAAGATCAACGGAGAGGCCATCACCGGCGTGCGTCCCGTCATGGACAAGATCGTCGAGAGCCGCCCCGGCACCAAGCTCACCATCTCGGTGATCCGCAACGGCAAGCCGCTGGACGTCGATGTCATCATCGAAGAGGACCTGCGCTACCAGAATCAGACCCTGCCGACCAGCAGTGCGGCACCCGCCACCTGAGAGGCGGATCCTCGCAGGGCCCGACAGGGCCCTTTTTTGTGCCCGCTTTCCTCCGGCCCCGCTTGTGCGTGAGACAGCTCACACATTGCGCCAATAAACGATCGGGCGAAGGCGCCGTCAAAACCCGCCACCGATCACACTCCCTTGCCGCCAGTCCGCTCCTTTCCTCTTCTTGATCGCCAAAAGGGCTTCTTTTGATGCCTTTCCCTCCGGATTTCCACTTCGAATCGGAAAAAACCTGCCTCCTCCCGCACTCTCCTCCGCTTTATGGTGATCCCATCTTTTCTGCCAGCCTGGAGAGCAGACCTTGAACACCGACACCCATGACGCCCCCCTGACCCCGGACAGCCCGGCACTGCTGCGCAAGACCGACCTGACCCTGGCCCGCATTCACAACCTGCTGGCGGATCAGGGTATACGCCCCAACGATGTGCAGCAGCAGATGCTGGCCTCCCACGTCAAGGCCATGGTGTGGCGCTCCTACAGCGGGGAATCCCTGCCGGAGGTTGACCTCAGCCTGTTCGAGGAGATCTCCCCCCTCTCCCTACGCCTGGCCGAACAGGCCGTCGCCTGGCTCGACCGCCTCGCCTACGAGGAGGCGCACCTCTTGTCCGTCCATTTTGAAGTGGCCAAAGAAAACGAACTCAGCTCAGTAAAAGGAGAAAGCTAAATGACTGCCATCAAACTCGTGATTGGAGATCGTCTCGGCAAGGGTCAGAAAGTGGGGGCGGGCGCAGAAGCCGCCGGCGCCACCGTGACCGTCATCCCCGGCATGGCCGCCGACATGAAGCTCGGTGATGTGATGAACAAGGAGCAGGCCGACCTTGGCATCTCCTTCTGCGGCAGCGGTGGCGCGGGCGCCATCACGGCCCAGACCAAGTACGGCTACAAGTGCCGCTACGGCATGCGATCCATCGAGGAGGGTGTCACCGCCATCAACGAGGGGTGCGTGGTACTGGGCTTCGGCTTCATGGACAAGGAAGAGCTGGGCCAGAAGCTGATCGAAGCCTTCGCCAAGAAACACGGACGCGCCTGATGAAAGAGCACTTCACCACCCGGATCACGGTCAACGGCAAGGGGGTGACTCGCCAGCAGGCGTTCGCCGCCGCCCTCAGCCAGGTGCAACCCAGCCTGCTCAAGGAGAGCCCCAAGGTGATGCTGCGCATCGAACCCCTCGAAGTCGAGGTGCTCGAGGCCGAGGAGTCGGTACGGGTGGAGAAGTTCCTGTTCTTCTTCCTGCCACGCCAGCGCCATGAGTTCCGGGTCCGGCTGGCGATCACCGTCAAGGTCACCAGCCTGGATGTCGACAAGGTGGATTTCACCCGGGCCTGACCCCACAACCAAAAGGACAAGTTGGATGTTTCTAATCATTTTGATGAAGTCACTCATCATCGGCGGCCTGGTAGGCGTCGGGGTGGGGGCTGGCGCGGCGCGGATGTTCCACGCCCCGACCGTGCAGGGGATGGGCGCGTTCCGTACCCTGGGCGAGCTCAACTCCTGCGAAGGGGACCCCGCCTCCCACTTCTCGTTCGGTCTTGGCTTCTTCTTCAACGCCTGGGCCTCCACGGTCGCGGCCGGCGCCTTCACTCAGGACGTGGATCACCGCATCCTGCCGAACTGGGGCGCGGCAGCCCTCATGATCAAGAACCGGGATCTCGCCACCACCCTCCATGACCCCAAAAAAATGGCCATCGCCTGCGGCATCATAGGTGCCATCGTCGTCGCCTTCCTCAACAGCACGGCCGCCGCCGTGCCAGCCGCCCTGCAGGTCACCGCGGTCAAGGTACTGGTGCCCGCCGCCAACCTGCTGGTCAACACCGTCATGCCGGTGATCTTCTGGCTGGCCGCCATCGAGGCAGGCAAGAAGTCCGGCTTCTGGGCCACCATCTTCGGCGGTCTGGCCCCTGTCTCTTGATCAGATCTTGATCCCCTGTGCCATCAAATCCTTGGCGGCAAGAAAGCCATCCAGTTTACTTTGCAGGGCTTCCCAGCCTTCCCAGAGGGCGCCCCAGCTGGCAATTCCGGTTCGCT